>JAAOXU010000012.1 GCA_018220935.1 Candidatus Altarchaeota archaeon
ACACAAACCTTCAGAGTTCGTTGAACTATATGAGGAGGGTGGATTAACTTCTGCTAGTTTTGTACTTGAGAAAGGCTTTGGTGAAAACACGAATAGTGGCATTTGGTTATTTCCTGAAGAAGTCTTATACTTAGCTGAAAAAAATAAAGTTTTAGTAAAAAAGAAATCAAAAATCACTCTTGAATCAGTAAGGCGATACTTATCAAAAAATAATGAAGGCTTTATGCAACGATACTTTGTCTATCGAGACTTGAGAGATAAAGGCTTTGTAGTTAAAGCGGGCTCAAAATATGGGGCTGACTTTCGGATTTATGATAAGGGTGTTAAGCCTACAAAAGGGGCAAGGGAGCACTCTAAATATTTAATTTGGGTACTTAGTGAAGATGATTTTCTTGAGATGAAAAACTTAATTGGAATTAACCGAGTATCACATTCAGTAAAAAAGAGACTACTTTTAGCTATAATTGACAAAGAAAATGATGTTACTTATTTGCAACTGGCTAGAACTTTACTCTGAACTTCCGCCGCCTTTATCTCCACCCACAAGTACAAAGCCAACTAGGCCACCCATAAATCCAAGTAGAATTAATGCTGGAACATATTTTCCTAATCCCAGTTCAGAAAGATCTAAATTAAAACCTAAAACTTCCTGCCAACCTGGTGTAGTTACAACTAGAAAAATTAGTATGATAAAACCAAAAGCCATCCAAATGTGTCTTTCACTTATCCCCAAATTTTCCACCCTCCATTCCAAAAGCAGCAATAATTAAGGCTGCAAATAGTAAAATAATTATGACTCCAGCTCTACCCAAAATCCAAGCCAGAAAAGTCTCGATGTAAATATTTAATCCGAACAAAAGTACAAAAGCACCCATTAAGAATGAAGTCACAGCATAAATCATACTTACGGCCGTATTATCTCCACCTTTCCATTCACCGAATGGTTTGTACTTTAGTAAAACTCCATATGTTAATAAAAATACTAAAGCAAAAGGTGCAAAGAACTGAAAGAAACCAAATTCAACTGCATTTGCAATAACATCAGCTATTCCCATCATTTACCACCCTCACTACCTTTTCCACCTTTAATAAATAAACTAAGAATTGCTCCTACAAAACCCATGGCAAGTACTATTCCACTAACTTCACTAGCCCAACTCCCCAAGGGTTCAGGTGCGCCACTAAATGCACTGTTTACAATTAGTACTGACATAATAATCATTACAGCACTCCAAGTCTTTCCTTGACCTTCTGGGAACATGTTATTTTTTTCTAAGGCTTTGTACCCAAATACTGCAAAACTCAGTGCAAAGAGTAGTATTACTAGCACTAAACTCATCTTAGTGTAGAAGAGTGCAAAGAACCACTCAATATTATTCATATAAGCATAAAGCAAAATAAAAGAAGACATGAGTAATGCAAGTAATGCATTTACTTTTTTGTCTTCACTAATTATCTTGTATTGGTCCATTAAGCCGTAAATTATTAAGAAAAATATACCAAGAGGCAGAACGTAATTAAAAAGTCCAATTTCTTGGAGTACACTAACACTTTCATTCAATGTGAATAGTTCTTCGCCTGCCACACCAAGCTACGGCACTTTCCAGTAATAAACCTTTCCCAAAAACTTTTTCCCGTAGCGACGGGATTTTCTGAAAAGTTTGATCAAAACAACCCCACAAAGCTGGTTTGAATGTAAAGAAGGCAAAGCCACTTTAAAAAATAAAAAAAAGCTGACTAAAAACGTTCATTTCTTGTCGTTTTTAGCCAAAGCCTTTGCAGTTTCTTTCATGGTTACACCACGTCTTAGGTCTGCTGTGAAAGCATCCACAACTGCATCTGCTACTTCTTCATCCTTCTCGGCAATAGCTTTACTCTTTAGAACTCCACCGTAGAACCACATAAGCACCGCTAGTATCAAGTAGATACTAAGCATACTTAGGAAGAATCCACCAGCTCCAAAGATATCGCTAATCATTCCAAGTAGTGCAGTATAAACTCCACTCCTTGCAGAAATTAGTGCGACACCCAAACTGAGTACGCCTGCTGTTGCTTTCCTTAAAAGACCTGTACTAATAAAGAAGTCATTTAATAGGAAAAACAACATCCCGAGAGGTATAATAAGTGCAAATAGCATTATTTGACCCTTAGCGCTGTTTTCAACAACTACACTTCCGAAGCCGCTGTCTACTATGTAGCCAAATGCATCGTCTAGTTGTTTTTCATTTCCGTCTTGGTTATAGTCTCCAATCAAGGTTCCTGTTACTGCAGTGGTTGTTTCTCCTAATGTAACATATAATCTGCTACTATCAGAAACTTTTTTACATTCTAAACTGTCGCTTGTTTCATCCAATATGAATGAACTCACAATACAATCTTGATATGTACCTAAACCAGCTACAGCATCTGCTGCAGTTACGTTTACATAAACTTGTCCTTTCCTAAAACCTAGTTCGTAGGAAAAAACTGCAATGCTAGCATCATCCATGCCAACAAACAATTGTGTCAAGTCCCAACCGATTCGAGTGACCCCTTCAACTAACGCTTTAAGGGGACTCAAACTGTTTGCAACTTGATCTGCATCTAATCCTTGAGCGGCAACTGGTGCCACCAACGAAAACACTAACAAGCCCGCTAAGAGCAGTCCTGTGTACCTCATACAAAGCACCCCGCAGTAGTCAAATATAAGCTTTTACTACGATTTTTGGTTTTATTTGGATTTTTCCTCTTT
The DNA here is from genome assembly GCA_018220935.1 of Candidatus Altarchaeota archaeon. Lineage (GTDB taxonomy): Archaea > SpSt-1190 > SpSt-1190 > SpSt-1190 > SpSt-1190 > JAAOXX01. The sequence goes on from JAAOXU010000012.1 coordinate 2,732, forward strand.
TGCGTCAAGCAGTTTTTCACCACGTCTAAGATCAAGATTAGCGGCTTTTCCTACTGCTGCAAATCTTCGGTGACTCACCTTTGCAATATTATATCCATGCATAACTTGAGCAATGATAAACCAAACTAAACTTAAAGAAAGTGTGAAGAAGATGGCATCCCCTAACATATTATTTCCTGGTGTTAGTTTCATAAAAACTTCTAAATATGGCCAGATAACTCCTGCACGAAACAGGGTCATAACAACACCAATTGTGAGCATTACAGTTAGACCAACTGCCATGCCTGTACTGCGGCGTCCCATTGTAGACATCCACATATCTGCAATCATGGCTGCTAAAACTAATCCTAGCATAAAGTAACTAACATAAAATAATTTGTTTAATGCGCGTTTATCATTAATTGTTACTGATGAGACGACTCCGTTCAGTGCGTCTCCATATATGCTTTCATCTTTTGGGGTTATTGCAATGTATTTTTCTGATAATAATGCACAGGTTATATTTTGAGTGTATATTGTTTTGTCATTTACAACTCTATTACAAATTAATTCTGGTGCGCAAACTTGAGAACAATCTCCTGATGTTTCTGCCGTTGGCCCTATTACATTTGATTTACAAACCCAATTACAAGTATTTACTGACTTACAACTGTTTCTACTTATGATATTTGCAGGGGGGTTTTCTAATACTACTGTTGCATCTAGCCCGCCCATATTCCACATATCAGCTAAGACACACATACCTTCATCAGTAGCAGAACCTGTAAATTTGGCAATCTCAAACACAGTATAACCAAATCCCTGGAAAACTTCACCAAGTTGAGCTAGTGGCGGGGGTAGCATAGTGAATGAAAAAAGCCCTACAAACAATATAGTTGCAATTGCAAGATGAAATTTATCGCCCGAATTCATGTACACTACCTACTGTTAAATTTTTTGGGCCTCGGCTGAAACGGTCGCATCCCAAATTGGTTCCCATTATGTCTTTGATTTAGTTATCGCCGCTTCCTACTAATAATTTTTGAGGTTGAGTCAGGCAAGACGGGTTATGCCTTATATCTTGGCAAGCCCAATTACACCATCTACATCCCGTAATAGACCTCTCCTTTGTTATTAGCTACTGAGCCGAGTTTACCCTACTAGACCTTATCTTGTCAGATATTAAGCCTTTGTCCCGCTTTATGGGACTTTCCCGCTTTGCGGGACTTTATCCCTTAATCTTTCTTATAATAGTATTTTTTCTTCTTTGAGACTATTATTATTTCTTCTTCTGCTTGGGGTGCTGGTGGTGGCATAAAAACGGGTGGGGGTGCAAAACGCTTGGGTTTTGGTTTAGTTACTTGCTTAAAACCATAAAACAAAATTCCAAGAAAAAGAAAAACCCCTAAAATTGGTGTTAAAATTTCTGTTGTGCCTTCCTTTTCTAAACCGGGTAATGTAAATTTATTATAACTCCATGCAGTTCCAATATCTCTGTCTCTTACTTCAACTATTACTGTGATATTTTTTGGGTCCCGCTCCATTTTGACATCAATAGTTTTTTCTTCATTACTGAAGAGGTCAAGTTGTTTTGTTGAAAAATCCTGTGAATTTTTCCTAACTTTTAAAATTAAGGGGAGCTCAGCTGGTTCCCAACTTTTTACTTTTATTGAAATTAAAGCATAAGTCTCAAAATAACTTAAGTTAACATCCATTGTAACATTACAATAACTGCAATCAGGATGATTCATGCAGCTCTCACCTTCAGTTCTGTCACAAGTCCCATCAAGTGGGGCAGCAAAAGCTAAACTGAAAATAAGTAATATTGTGAGAAACTTCATATTCTTCTTCTGCGCTTCTTAGATTTAACTGTTGACTCTGGCATAATTAGAATTCTTTGTTTTTTTGCTCTTGGTTGATAATATCCTTGCATTGGTGGGTATGGTGTCATTCCGCCATATTGACTGGGTCCGCCATACATTCCCTGTGGTGGTGGCCCTACAAATTCAGGCTCATTATTTCCCATTAAGACTTTCATTAAAATTACGCCAACTACAGCAAAAAATACGAGTATAAGGAGTTCAACTGCCACAAGAAGACTATTTACAAACAGTATTAAACGTTTATTACACCTGATTTTGTGATTGATTCTCATACACACCTTCAAGATGATTTATTTTCTGAAGATAGAACTCAAGTACTTTTGCGTGCAAAAAAAGCAGGAGTGTCTGCCGTAATTAATGCGTCAGTTGATTTTAAGGATTCAATTAAGTGTCTTGAAATTTCAAAATTATATGAGACAATTCACCCTGTAATTGGTTTAGCGCCATATAGTGCTTTAGATGAATTAAATAATACAATTCAATTGATTAAAGAGAATCCAAAAATTGTTGGTGTTGGTGAGATTGGACTTGATTGGCATTTTAAAAAACACGAGAGCCAAATTGAACCATTTAAAAAACAAATTGAACTTGCAAAAGAACTAGAAATTCCGGTGGTTGTTCATTCACGTTCTGCAGGAAAGCATTGTATTGACATTTTAGAAGAGATGCGAGCTGAGAAAGTTTTAATGCATGCGTATGATGGCTCGTTTAAAGCAGCTAAACATGCGTGGGACTTAGGATATTATTTTTCAATTCCTCTAACTGTTCTTGTAAAAGAGCAAAAACAAAAACTTGCTAAAGAGATACCTGAAGAACTTCTATTACTTGAAACTGATTCACCCGTTCTTAATCCTGATGGTGGACGAAATGAGCCTGCAAATTTAGTTAAAAGTAGAGATTTTATTGCTAACTTGCGTGAAGTCAGCCCAAAAAGAATTGATCAAGTTTCTGAAATTAACGCTAAATCACTATTTTTGATCTAACATTTCATGGTAGAGTGAAATATATTCTAAAATGATTTTGTCCCAACTGAATTCCTTTACTTTTTTTAATCCGTTTTTACTTAATTTAGTCCAAAGGGCCGGGTTGTCTAATACTTGGTTTACGCCTTCACTTATGCCCTCAACTGTAGGCTCAATTATTATTGCATCTTTTTTATGCTTTAGATATCTCGAAAGACCCGCTTCTTTACTAATTACAAGGGGTGTTCCACTTGCCATAGCTTCTAATCCTACCATTCCAAAAGTCTCAAATTTTGAGGGTAATATGAAAACTTTTGCACTGCCCATTAATTCACTTAATTTTTGTCTACTCACGTAACCAAAATTCTCAATCTCATTTGGTAATCTCATACCATATTTTGTTTCACTTATGGTGCCTTGACCTGTAACTTTTAGTGGGGCATTAAAATTTTTAGAGGCAGTTATGAGCTTTTTTGTATTTTTATCCTTTGAAAATCTCCCCGAATACAATACAAAATTTTCCTTTGCTTTTGGACTAAATTCATTAAGCCAGATGCCTGGTGGAATAATCTTAACATTATCGTCTCCAAATTTCTCTTTTAGTACTTCTGCTGTAATTGGTGAGACTGATACTACCCTGTCTGAATTTTTTAAGGGGAATGAATCTAACCATGAAAGTTTTTTTCCACCCCATATTTGACTAATTAAAGAGTGAACAACGGAGACTGTTGGTATTTTTTTGCTAGATGGTAATGGTATATTATTGTGATATACGTCTGCGTTTTTTTCAAGTTCCATTAAACTTAAAGGATAATTAATTATGAATTTTGAGAGTCTCTTTAATCTACTGGTGCTCTCGTTTGGATTGATATTAACCCCTTTTAAATTCCTTTTTCCAATATCTCCTATTACGAAAGGTTCTACGCCCATTTTTTCAAGTGCTCTTATATGATTTAATGTGAAATAACCCGTACCAAAACACTTTGGCGGTAAAAGCCAAGCAGATATACCAACTCTCACACTCAGTGAGTCCTTAACTAAATAAAAGCATGGTGGTTATTCTAAAATTTCTTTGTATAACTTGATGTATTGCTCTACAATCTTTGACCAGTCAAATTTTTTGGCAGTTTTTAAGCCGTTTTTAACTAATTTTTTATTCAAAGTATCACTATCTAAAATTGAGTTTACCCCTTCAACTATACCTTCTCTTGTTGGTTTGACTATTACTGCGTCTTTTCCATCTGTTAGGTATCTTGATACTCCTGCATTTTCACTGACCACTAAGGGTGTGTGACTTGCTAATGCTTCAATTCCAACAATGCCAAAAGTCTCAAATTTTGAGGGTAATACAAATATTTTAGCTTCTGCCATTTTTTTGAGAAAGTCCTCTCGATTATTTATAAAACCAAGATTTTCAACTTTTTTTGTTAAACTTTCATTAAGAATGTCTGTTGGTAAAAATTTTGAGCCAGCAATTTTTAGTTTAACTTTAAAGTCACTTGCAGCATCAACTAGAGTTTTGATATTTTTGTCTTTTGAGAGTCTCCCTGCAAAAAATACAAAGTCTTGCTTTTTTTCTTTCTTAAAACTCTTTAACCAGACACCTGGTGGTATTGTAACTAATTTATCCTTGTCAACCCTATTTTTTAGTAATTCCTCTGTTAGAGGGGACACTGCCACTATTTTTTGAGCCTTGTTATAAAATACAGTATCAAGCCAAGAACTCTTTTTTTTACCTGTAAAAATTTGATGCACTGTTTGATGTGCAATTTGAATGTTTGGAACTTTTTTACTAAAAGCACCAACTGTATTTTTATGATATATATCTGCATTTTTTTCTAAAGCCTTTAGTCCTGATCGATAATGAAAGTAAAAACTCATCCATTTACTAAATGGTTCTTGTTTATTTTTTTTGTTAGTGTTTATACCTTTAAACTTATGATTACCAATATCACCAAATACAAAGGTTTCAATTTTTTTCTCGTTTAATGCATTTAGAAGATCAAAACTATATCTACCAACACCATAGCACTTTGGTGGTAATAAGGGGGCTGAAAATCCGACTTTCATACTATTCATGTGGATTACTTGCATAAATTCTTATGGATTCTTAAATGGGGACAGTTTCTCATCTTATGTGTGGTATCTTTGGCTCCTATGCGGGTGACAAAGCAGGATTTTCAAGTCTTAGTCACAGGGGTCGTGACGCTTCTAATTTGATTAAGACACCTCAAGGATTAATTGGTCATCATCTTCATGCAACACTAAACCAAGTTGAACAACCCTTTACTAATGATGATAATTGGTTGGTGGTAAATTGTGAAGTTTACAATTGGCAAAGTTTATCAAAAAAATATGAGGTCAAAGGAAAAAATGATAGTGAAGTTGTGTGGGAACTATTACAAAAACAAGGCATAAAAATCATTGATGAATTTAGAGGTCCTTACGCTTTAGCTTTTTTTGATGGCACAAAAATTTATTTAGCAAGAGATAAACCTGGCGTATTTCCTTTGTATTTTTCAAAAGATGGTTTTAGTAGTGAAAGACAACCTGGAATGCGTGAATTACATCCAAGACAGTTAAATGTGGGTGGAAAACTTAAGTACCGCGGTGGTTTTGTTAAGCCAACTTCGTGTCAAAAACTAGATGACGTTTTACGTGAATCAGTTAAGATTCGAGCACACAAAGACTTGACTGTTTTTCTCTCAGGAATTGATTCGGCACTACTGGCGTATTATCTAAAAGATGAAGACATTGATTTTAAGGCAGTTGCTGTGGGACTGGCGGGAAGTCCAGATTTAACTCGTGCTAAACAATTAGCCGAAAAACTCAAAATAAAAGTGAAGGAGGTTGTCGTTTCTATTGATGATGCTAAAACTGCCATTCCCATAATTGCTAATGCACTAAAAACGTCTGACCCTGTAAAAATTGAAGTTGGGCTTATGACTTATTTTGCTTCTAAAAAGGCCGGAAAAGTCGCTTTTTCGGGACTCGGAGCTGATGAACTTTTTGGGGGATACGCAAGAATGCATAGGTCTCCGCACTTAGAAAACAAATGGGCCCTTCTAAATATATATGAACGAAGTACTTATCGAGATAACGTTATTGGACTTCTTAATCAGACTGAAATAAGACTACCCTATCTTGATACTAAAGTGATTGAGTCTTCTATGTGTCTAAGTGAAGAATTAATAACTGACAAAAAGGCTTTAAGGGAAATTGCGAGACCTATTTTTGGTGATCTTGCTGAACTACCAAAAAAAGCAGCCCAATACGGAACTAAATTTTCTTCTATAATGAAAAGACCAAAAACCGAATACTTGGCTGACTTCTCAAAAAATAGATCCCTTGTTGCATTGATTAGTGGGGGAAAAGATTCGTGGTATTCTGCTTTTACTATGAATCGATTAAATTATCCAATAAAATGCGCAATTGTAATGCAGCCCACACAAAAAGATTCTTGGATGTTTCAAGTCCAGGGGGTTGATAAAACACCTGAATTAATTGAAAAAATAGGAATACCTGTAATAATCCAAAAGACTAGTGGGATGAAAGAAATTGAACTTGCTGATTTAGAGATTGCACTAAAAAAGGCGGTAAGTGAATATGAGGTTGAGGGGGTTGTTAGTGGTGCTATTTCATCTGAATACCAACGAGACCGAATCGAAGACTTGGCTGACAAAATCGGAATTGCAAGTTATGCTCCAATATGGGGAACTAATCAAGAAGCATATCTTCGGCGAGTTTTTAGTGAGGGATTTAAATTTAAAATAGTTCACACTGCAGCTGATGGACTTGATAAATCCTGGGTCGGAAAACATCTTGGTGAAAAAGAAATTGAAGAAATAATTGAGTTATCAAAAAAGCACAAATTTAATGCCGCAGGGGAAGGTGGAGAATTTGAAACTTTAGTTTCTGAGCTTCCAAAGAGCTTTAAACCCTTAAAGTGATTTTTTTTTGTGGATAAGAAAGCCTTTTTTGTATCTTTTGAAGGTATTGATGGTTCTGGGAAAACTACCCTACTCAGTGAGTTAGGCAAATTACTAGAAAATCAAAAAGAACATACCTATCATGTTACGAGTTTTGATAAGACTGAAGTATATGGTTTGATAAAATCATATACTGTTGAAAAAAAATCAATCATAAGTCCAAGGGCTTTGCAAGTACTATATTATGCAGCAAGAGTTGATCACCACGAAAACGAGTTGAAAGATGCTCTAAAATCATATGACTTAGTTTTGATGGATAGGTATGTTGACTCAACATATGCTTATTGTGACCCTTCTGATAGAAAATACTTGAAAAATCTTAATGGTAGTTTACCTTCTCCTGACCTAAGGGTTTTGATTTCTGTTCCTGTTAGTGAAGCCTTACGAAGGGTTGATGGACGAAATAGCAAGAAAAGCATATTTGAAGACCCAATGACACTTGAAAATGTATCAAATTCTTATCATGAGATTTTTGAAGAATATGTCTGTGATGGTAATGGGATTATTATTGATGGACTTAATAAAAATCCAGATTTTTTGGCTGAAGAAATTTTAGGTTTGGTATCTGAAAAAATTAAGGGATATAACTCGTTTCAGTCACATTATACGGGTGTCAAAACCGCTTTAAACTCCTAATTTGACCCAAAATGTGGATAAAATCAATTACAGTTTATTTGGTATGCCTTGGAAAACTAAGGCTAAAGTGGCTGTTTTTGGAGTTGCTTATGATGCAAATAGTGAATTAGCTAAGGGTTCACTTGCGTTTCCAGCTGCAATAAGACTCTCCTCATATGGAGTTGAATGGGACCAAAGCTTTGATGCTTCTGATTTTGGAGATATACTCCCTCCACATGAAGTTGATAAAATGCACGAGGGTGTAAAAGAATTTTTAGATGATTTATGGGGTGACGGCTTTAGGAAATTTTTTGTTATGGGGGGTAATCACTCGGTAACAATTCCTATAGTAGAATTTTTAGCTGAAAAGGGGTTGAAAAAATATGTACACTTTGATGCTCATGCTGACTTTCGCGATGAGTTTCTTGAGACAAAAAAAAGTTTTGCTTGTGTACTAAAACGCGTTAGTGAAGTAGTAAGTGACGTATCACTAATTGGGGTACGAAGTGTGGCTGATGAAGAAAAAGATGTTTACGATAAAGTCGAAATTATTAAAGGGGAAAACTTTGAAGTTAATAACGCAAAAAAACTTGTAGAAAAAGCAGATTATGTTTCAGTCGATATGGATGTGTTTCCAATTAGTCAAGTTACTAATCCTGAGCCAGCTCACGGCCTTGAGTTTGGCAAATTCCTTGAAACTTTACACGGGAAAAAAATGGGCTTTGATGTAGTTGAGGGTGTACCTGAAAAATTATATGGGGACTTTGTTGGAACGCAAGGAGCTTTGATTGCAAGACGTGCACTTACGCTTTTAGACGGCAGTGTAGTATAACCTACGATTCTGCTTTCCTTTATTCTTTAGTTTTAGAATTTCAATTTTTACAATTTCATTAATATTTGCGATGTGTGGGCCCCCACAGGCTTGTTTTTCAATTCCCTCAATCTCAACAATTCGAAGTCTTTTGACTTCTGGTGGTAATTTACCTGCAAGTTTTACCATATTAGGATCTTTTAGTGCTTCACTCCTTTCCATGAAGTAAATTTTAACAGGTGCACCTTTTTCAATTAATTTATTAGCTTTGTCAACTGCACCTTGAATTAATTCTCTATCCATATTCTCTAAGGTGAATCCAAGATATCCTTTGTCTGTATCAACCTTTCCACTGCCAATCAAAGCTTTAGTTTTATCAAAGACTATTGATTCTAAGAGGTGGGCTGCTGTGTGGTTTCTCATAAGTTTGTATCTTCTCTCCCACTCAATCTCACCGTTTACAGTTTGACCCTTTAGTAGTCCTGAAGTGTCTTCAATTATGTGGACTATTTTTCCGTCCTGCCACTTAGTCTCAATTACATTGTATTTTTTATCTGCTACAATCATACCCTTGTCAAAATTGACTCCACCGCCGAGGGGATAAAATGCAGTTCGATCTAGAACAATTCCATTCTCAACAATTTCAGTAATCGTGGCTTTGAACCTTCTTAGATAATTATCTTTCATGTGAAGTAATTCTGTCATCTTTACAGAAAGAGTAAAACCTTAAATTGGTTGCTGCCAAATTCCTTTGTGGATTTGAAAAAATCAATACAAGAAATGCAAGAAATTCTAAAATCATTAAAAGTTTTGGATTCTAAGGCAGATCATATTGTTCTCTTATCAAACTCATACACAAATGACGCCCTTCACTTTTTTGAAAAAGGAAATAAATTTGATGCACTAGAAGCATATGCTATTGGGTGGGCCTACATCGATACACTTTTACATCTAAAAATGGTTGAAGTAAAAGATCTGCAGATTTTTACAGTTGAAAAGCGTTAAATCCTACCTGAATTATCAAATGATATGGATAGTACTGATATGAGAAGTCACATTCTAAAACAAGGAATTTCTGCTAAAAAAACTCTTGAACAAAATAAATTAAAAGTTGAAAACTTCGCCGCAGACGCGGAGTTTGATAGAATTATAATTAACGGAGCAGGGGATAAATACCTAATTGGGCTCACAGCAAGCTATTTATGGAGAAAACTCGGGCGAGAGCCACTTGATGTGCTTCATTCCAGGGATTTAGCCGAGAATCAACCGTATATGGATGAGAACACTTTAGTGATATATTTGAGTCAATCAGGAAAGACTGAAGATACTATGAGAGCCGCAAAAGCAGCAAATAAGGCAGGAGCACAATCACTTGTAATTACTAATCTTAGAGAACCTGTTAAAGATTCTTTGTGGTTTCTAAAAGATACTGGACCTGTTTTTACTACACATACTGAGATTTATCCAGAAGTTGCATTGCCAAGTACTATGACTTATCATTCAACTTTAAGTTTATTATGGCATACTTTAGGTGAGCTTGCTGGTAAAGACATTTATTCAAAACTCCTTGTTTCAGCTGAAAAAGTTCACGAACTTAGTATTGATCAAATAACTGAGCGTCATGCAAGGGAAACGGCAGAAAAACTAAGTAAATACAGTTCAAGATACGTATTTGGGGATGGTCCAAGATACGGCCTTGCAAGAAAATTAGGGCTTATTATGTTTATGGAAGGTGTTAAAGTGAATGCATTTCCTCTTGAAACTGAAGATTTCCTGCACAGCGCAATTGAAACTTTAGAGCACGAGAACAAGGACAAGTTACCACTTGTAATTTTTAATCCACCTAAAACCCATGGTTTTTACAAACACTCAGAAAAAGTAGCTAAGTTTTGGGAAGACTTTGCACCAGTATATAGAATTGAGGCGCCAACTAATGATGAATTTAGTGTTCAGTCTCAGATGGTGATGCCAACTTGGATTGCGTATCATGAAGCAATTTTAAGGGGAGTTGATCCAGGAGTTAGTCACCTGGTGAATAAAGTTAGGGGAAGTGGGTTTTGATAGTTTTATATTGATTTGAGGGTCTGGTAGGTATGTCAAAAGGTGGTGAATTACCTTACTCTGTTGAATTTAGCAAGGACTCTAAAATTGAGATTGTTAAAAAAAATTCTGACATAGTTTATTTTGAAAACGTTAAAATTCCTGAAAATTCTGTTTTTAAGAGTGTTTCTGAATCTAAAAACAATGTGAGATTTGAAAAAGATACACCAGCTTATCAATTGCTTGTTGGCCCAGAAAGCCAAGATGGAAAACAATATGCTATACTTTTGATGTTTGATGAAGTCTACAAATCCTTACAAGAAAATTTAGTTCATATTACAACCTCTTTTCTGAAAAACCTAACCGTTTTTGGTAGAAAAATGGATTCGCTTTCTGCTGCATATGTTTTTACTTCAGATAGTCTTGGTTCAAATGACTTTGAAAAACATCTTCTTGAAAACCACTTGAGGGATTTGATTGAAACTGGAAGTTACCATGATGTTGGTGTTAGTGAGAAATTTATCCATCTTCCGGTACGTATTATTGACACTCCTGCAGACTTCAAGGAAAAATATGCTAGTGGTTCCATTTGGAACTACATATGATTAATCAATTGCCGAAACTCTAGTCGATAAACACCGTCTACATCAAATATTTTGTGTTTTAACGATGAATGGTATATAAGGTATCGTTTATCCTCGCCAGTATAGACAAATAGAAAGGGTTATAATTTGCCCCTTCGTAATAAGATTATGGCTGTTAAAGAGAGTGCGGTCTATCAAGGAGTAAAAATCATTGCTCCTGAAGATGAACCCAGTCTTATGAGAAGATTCATTTATCACTTCAAGGGTAAAGTTAACCCCAGTCAGCCTGGGGAAGTCCCCGACATTGAGAGTGCAATCTCTGATATTGACCTTGAAGCATACAATAGTGTTAATGGGAAATTCGGAACCACATACACTCCAAAGAAAGTTAGTTTGTCTTTGGATATGAAGTAACTGTCATTTTTTAGTTACCTTTATATTCTAAAATTTTCATATTATTCTCCGTGGGTCACGAAAATGAACGAGGTATGTCTAAAGTTTTTCCTTCAAGACTGTATAAGTTCTCAACGAGGGATGGAATTGACTTTGAGATTGAACCTTTTGACATAACCCCTGATGCTGAATTTGTTGAAGGGGAGAAATACATCATAGACACCTTGCCTAAGCTGATGGACTCAAGACACAGGCTAGATGAGCCCATAAAGGTTGACGGGTTCGGCGGGGACTTAGTTTTAGAGGATGTTTACGCATCATTTCATCTTATTGGGACTTTTCAGAATGGTGAGGGAGACGGAAGGACTATTGCCGCAGTGAAACTTCCAGAAACTCCTGCAACAGCATATCTCACTTCTTGGCATTATGATGCATCTGATGTTGATATCATTGGTGGCTTTATCCAGGACGACTCTGATCCTGATGCTTCAGATCTTGAGAGGTTGATTTTGACTGGCTCTGCAGGAAAACTTATTGACTCTATTATTTCAAAATATGGCCAGTTTGGGAACGGCCCTGTTGGTGGAGGCGGGTATGGCCAGTACAGGGGTGGAAAAGTACTCACCCAATCAGACCTTAAGACAAACCTTCATTATCTTATTTCCCAAGACTTTTTTGATAATGCACTTCACTCTTCAGATGTCGACAAAAAATTCTTCGGCACTGTTTTTGGTGAAGGCTATCACGTCACAGAAGTCGTTGTTAGGACTAGGGGGAGTATGGACGATGTGCCATTTGACAATAAGTCTAGAATAATACGAATGTACAATCCCCAGACTAAAGAGTCCATAATTCTTCAAAACGACCCCCAGGACATCCACAAGGATTCTGATGAAATACCAATGTATTTACACGTCAAAAACTGGGTAAACCTTTGGGAATCTGGGGATTTGGGTGCGGGAAATGTTTATAATTCCAGAGTTACTAAAGAATATTAGGTGTAACCATGAGTAAAGACAAGCCTAAAACTGTAATTACGGGACAAGCCAAAGATAGTTTTGAGTCAGACTCCCACCAAATGGAAGAGGTTGTTTCTAAGACATCACAATACCAATTACCAAGCAGCACTGAACTAAGGTTCCAACGGGAAACTGAAGTGGCTCCTAATGTTAGTTACTATGCAAGTTATGATACAGAAAATAGTCATCTTGATTTGGTTTTTGATTTTTCAAATGTTTCGATAGAAGACCTTACTCCTAATAAGATTATGAAGTCTTGGAAAAAAGGATTTGAGAATGAAACTGTTTATCAATTGACAAGCACTGTAAGACACCAGTACAATGCTGTTTATGATAGCCTAAGAACCCAAGGCAAAAATTCAGAAGAAATTAATGAAATATTTACAGATGAGCGTATTCCGACCTCAAAAATAACCTTTAAGGGTTTGAGTGAGAAAGACGCGGTTACTCTTCAAGAACTAATTGGTGGTCATGTTATTGGTGTGTCTGAAAAAGAACCCAGTGAAGTAATTCGTGGAGCTACATGGAAAGACTATGTAGGACCTCTTGTTGCTGGACCTGCATTAGCATTAGCCGCAGGACTCGGAGGTATTGCATTACTTTTAGGAACTGAAGTGGGGCAAGTAGTTGCTGAGCAATTGGATACTCTAGAAGATGCAGTAGAACCAAGTGTCACCTATGTGAAAGATTTAGTTGGAAACTCTGAAGTTGTTGGTGGCCTAAAAGTACTTGGTGGCAACATTAGTGCTGCTACGGATGGCCTTTATAATACTCTAAAAGCAGACGGACACCTTGATGGTCTTATTAAAGTTGGTGAGAATATTTCTGGATACACAACTCAAATTACTGAAGCAGCTGCGGTTGCACAAACTCATCTAAGTGATGCTACAACAGAACTTAATGAAGTCCTGCTTGCTGAAGGTGGAGTTGTCGACCAAATGCAAGGTTATATGGATGCTGCAAGAACTGACATCGGTGACTTGAAGGCAAGCCTAGCAGACATAAAACAAGATTTAACTGATACTTATGACAATATCCAACTTGAAATCGACAAGATTGATGGTGAGATGGATAATGTTGGTATGACATATAGGTTTGATAGTAATCCTGCAAATGACATGGATTTATTTGCATCTTCAGACGGAGAAGGCGCAGACATATTGTATGATGGTGATGGTAATGCAATTGCATACAAAATGAATGATGGGTCATACTGGAATATTGGAAGTCCAGACCCACCACAGTTTGGTGATGGTGTTGATAGTTCTGACTTTGCTCAGGATGGGTTGTCCTATCACTATGATGTTACAGTTAATGGTACCACTAGTGCTCATTTCAAAAACGTCACTGAATCATTGGACTCAATAACCAGAGACCAATACGGCGGACTAGCCGACGCAAAAGCAGGTCTTGAAACTACACAAGCAAGCGTCCTTAGTATCTCTGGAAAAACAGATGGTGCTATTACCTTAACTGATTCAGCATACGCAAATGTGGTTGCAGTCAGTGGTGATGAGACTGGTAATTCAGGAGTACCTGACGGCCAGGGTGGATTTGTTGACCCATTACTTAACCAAACTAGAGACTCGGTAACAAGTGCATCAGAAGATACAGCAGCTGCACAAGGCTCTTTAGATCAGATAACTGATTATGCTGGAAATATTGATACTGAAGTTACCACACTCAACACTTATGTTGGTGATATTCGAACAGACTTAGACGGAGTTAATACCGAACTTGGGGAGGCCAATACCGCTTTGTATGGTAATGGTACTGCAGAAAATCCAGGACTTATTACCGATGGTGAATCAGCTATTGCATCATATGATGCTGCACAAGCGGATGCTCCTGAGATGTCAGGACTTGCTAAGGCTTACAATAGTATTCCTGGCCCTGTGAAAAAAATTGGTGGTGGGGTTGCTATTGGCGCAGCTGGTGTTGCAACATTCTTGAGATTCTTTAGTCCTAGAACTATCTTAAAAAAGAATGCAAGACGCGACATGGCATTAGGCAAGAGTGAGCCATATAGACAGTTCGATGGTCCACTAATGCAAGCTCCAGAAATAGTTTACCAAGTTGGCTAATTAGAATCAAAATGCTTTATTATTTCCCGCTTTTACGTATACTGTGGTGGGAAAAAAGCTATTTCTTGTTTTTTTAGTCCTTTTTTTAGGATTTAGTGTTGCTTTTTCTGAAGACGGCAGTCAATGTGCTGATTGTGATGCTGTTGATTGTACTACACAAAGTGATCCCCCTGCAGTTTGTAGTGATGCTGGTACTGGCGGCTGTAAAAAAATTACTCGAAAAACGGGATTTGAAGAATGTGATTATACCATTTCCAATATCGAATGTGGACCCTCCACTCATTTATTTCTTTCAAACGATCCGATTTTTTCAACTAACGGTTTCGTATTCGACACAAATCACCCATACTACTGCCTAAGTCCTGCAACGGACAAATACATCTGGAAAACTTGTTACTCTGGTTCTGCAAAATGGGTTGAGGGAAACTTACTTTGTAATGGGGGTGTTGAAGACACGGTAATTATGTGTAATGTTGAAACTACCTGTGGTGCGAGTTCAACAATCTATACAATTGGATTAGATAATTATGTTTGTGATTTAGGCTCTTGGAAAAAAACTTCTGATTTAATTGATTCTTGTTCTGTTGCTTGTGAAGCTGTTGAGGGTGTTGGTGCTTGGGATTCGGGTAGCAGTGGTAGGTGTTGTACTTCTTCAGATAATTGGATTTTTGGAGATAACTCTAACAAAGTTTGTGATGATGGGACTTATGATGGAGCTTCAGTTTGCTCTGGTACGTCTTGTAGTGGTGTTGATTTAAGTGGAACTACTAATTACTGTACTTCAACGGGTTGGGATACTTTGTCAAATTCTTGTTCAGATTGTGCTGACAAAGAAACTGATGTTTGTGTGGCGACATGTGATATTAATTCCGGAGACATTGGAACTAATTATTTTGGAACTGAACCAAATGGGAATTGTTGTGGTGATGACGGTAGTGAATACTATGAAGATTCCCTTTGTGATGTGGGTGTGACTTGTGATGGTGGTAGTTATGCTTGTATAGCTTCTTTGACTTCTTGTATTTGGTCTGGGACTGAATTTAGTGACCAAGCTTGTTCTGGGAGTTTATTTTGTAATTCTGGAACTTGGATTACTGATGCAGACTCAAATGAACTAGCTTGTACTTGTATTGTGGGTGATGGATACTGGGGTGGTCTAACTAATAAATGTTGTGAGGTGGGAGACGCTTTTGATTTTAATTCAACTGCAACTTGTAATAATGGTGTGATTGAGTTTGATGCTTGTGAATCTGATATTGATGTTTGTAATATTAATAATCAAGGTGAAAGATGTCTAAAAACCGGAGATTTAACTTATACTTGGACAAGCTCAACGTGTTACCCTAATTATTTTGCGTGTGATGGTGGTACTAGAAAAACTAATTGTGAATACCTTGATGGGTGGATAAGTCCACAAACTAATGAGAATGGGATAGTTAACCCAAATGA
Organism: Candidatus Altarchaeota archaeon; assembly: GCA_018220935.1. Classification (GTDB taxonomy): domain Archaea; phylum SpSt-1190; class SpSt-1190; order SpSt-1190; family SpSt-1190; genus JAAOXX01. The sequence goes on from JAAOXU010000012.1 coordinate 18,540, forward strand.
TCCAGGTGTATTTGAAAATCACACATGTTCGGGGACTGTTGGTGCATATTCTTGTCAAAACACAGAAGACACGATAATTACTGAATGTGATGATCTTGACGATTTTTATGCAGTTTTAGTTTCTGCTGATTGTGGGCCAGATACTGTGAGATTTCATGATTACTTTGTATCATATGTGAGTCCATCTGTTTTTTCATATTCATGTGGCCAGGAATATAACGCCACTAGTAGTCCTTGTGATGGACCCGATTCATGTGAGAGTAATGCTTGTAAAGATGGTGTTGAAGTCATGGGTCAAGATGGATATCCAGAAATTTTAAGTTCAAGGTGGACTGGTACTTGTTTGACATCTCAAAGTGAATCAACACCGTGTTCTGAAAAAGGTTCAACTGATTCTGATGGTGGAGACAATCCTTGGGTTAGGGGATATGTTATTGATTATCTATCTACTTGTGCTGACTCAACGTCTTGTAGTCTAAATCAAAGGACTGATAATTGTGAGAATACACAATGGCTAAATGAATATGTGGTATCAAGTTATTCTACTCAATTTGGTGTTTATTTACAAACTGATGAAATTAATTATGACTGCACAACTTTTTCAACGTGTGATGTGAATCGGACTTGTGGAATTGGTTCTGGTGTTTGTGTAAATAATACTGCTAATCCGGATTCTGAACCAGCTTACTGTGAATCAAAATGTTCTGCAACTTGGATTAGTAACTGGAGGGGACAGGGAGTTGGAAATTGTTGTGGGGACGATACTGAATTTGTAAAGTCTGATTTAGTTGGTGATGTATGTTGTAATCAAGATACTGATTGTGCTATGGCTGGAAAGTGTTATGACCAAAATAATTTTGATGATAATTATCGAGGCTTTTGTGGTTTGGGTAGCATTTGGGATTTTGCAAGACCAAAAACTTTATGTTCAATTAAGCAAGCTAGTGGTTCTAACTATTATGCTACCAATGTGAATACTGATAGTGCTAAATGGGCAACTGCAAGTGAATCTAAAGATGTGTGTTCATTTGCTTGCAGTGAATTATTTGGTAGTTGGAGGGACGGCAGTATTGTGACTGGAACTTCTAACTGTTGTGACTCTGGTTCTACTGAGACTATTTTAGATGGCGTACCTCAGCACTTGTGTAATGGTGAGACTTGGTTATCTGCTCAAACTGTAGGAGTTGCACCTTATAATGAAGATATTCCTGGCTTTGAATATGCGAGATATTTAGGTGATGGACAGGATTGGGATTATTGTGATGGGATTTTTAGGGAAAAACTAGTTGATAGTGTAAATTATGTTTGTACTAGTGGGGGTTGGCAGAATGAAGCCTGCACTAATGATCAAAATGTAGATGATTTAGGTGTAACATATTGTGAAGTAATCTGTGGTGGGGATTGGATTACTTCCCTAAACACTTGTTGTGGTAATACTCTTGAAGATGAATATTTTATTGGGGATCCCCCTTATACTGAAGCTTGTGATGCCGGCCTAAAAATATGTGATGCTGATTCGATTTGTGATACTGCGACTTTAGCTTCTGACGCATATTACTGTTATGATGGGTCTTGGTCAACAAGCGAAGTTTTTGAAGGTTCACACTCTAAATATTATGATGGGGACTTAGGGTGTTGTAAGGAAACTCAGTGTTGGGGTGGAGATGCTTGCTATGCTTTTGGTGCGTCAAAAGGTCTTGAGATTTGTACTGAAAATGGGTGGGTTGAATGTACTACCGCTAATCAATGTAGTACTCTGTCAACAACGTCGGGTAATTATTATTGTACTGATACGGGATGGAACTTACAAAATCCAGAACTTTGTTTAGGTGGTGGTGGAATTTGCAATGAAGGGGTTTGTTTAGGTTGTCCTGGTGACTATTCATATGGTCAAGAAGTGAATGGATTTTATTGTACTACTACTGGTTTTACTGAACAAGAATGTGTGACTAATACTGATTGTTCAGGAGACAGTTGTAATACGGGTACTTGTGTTTCTGGAGTATGTCAGAGTTTACCTGCGGTTTGTGGAAGTCCTTGTGATGTTGGTGTATGTGATGGTTCTGGTGCTTGTGCTAATGTACTTGATGTTGGAGCAAGCTGTACATGTGACTCAAATTGTTTACCTGGATTATATTGTGGTAATGGAATTTGTACTGAACCAGAAGACTGTGGGGATGGGATTTGTCAAGCAGGAGAATGTTCAGCTTGTCAAGAAGATTGTAGTTTAGATCAATGTAGTGGGGATGGTGTTTGCTCATATTCACTTGGAGAAACTTGCGATACTACTACTGACTGTGCCTGCTCTTATGGTTACTGTGATACTGACCAAGGCAATGAATGGGGTTGTGTGACTCCAATTTGTGGTAATGATGTATGTGAATTAGGTGAGTGTTCATACTGTGCAAATGACTGCTCAGTTGACTTTTGTGGTAGCAACGGGGTATGTGATGTAGCACTTGGGGAAACATGTGACAATAGTGATGACTGTACTTGTGGTATAATTTTTGAAACTGAAACGGTTCCAGTTCTTAAAATTGGGGAGACTAGTAATCTAAGATTTTACGTTGAAAATACTGGTAATGCTCCAATTGTAATTGATTTATCAATTTCTTCAGAAGGTTTTGAGATATCAGGATCAAATCAAAAAGTTTACCTCTCACCATATGAACGAAAAGACGTGACAATAGAAGTTACAGCTAATCAAACTGGAACACAAAAAATTAACTTTTTAGCAAAGTCCTCAAAAGGAGTTGATTTATCTGCACCTCCTATTGATGTGACAGTTAAAGAGCAGCAGTTTTGGGAAGCTGCTGTGGATGCGTTTAAGCGTTCTCCGGTTTATCCAATTTTTGAAGCCTTAGATATAATTTTATTAGTCTTAGGTGCGGCAGGTCTTTTCTTTAAAATAATAATTCCAAAGAAAAAATACAACCTAAATCCCTATGGGGCTCAAGGACAAACATCATATCCAGGTTACTATAATCAGTCACAACAACCATATGCACCCCCACAACAACAAAACTACGGACAACGCTGATTTTTTAAACCAATGGGCTCACTAAAATTGTGGAAATAAACTTTACCACGAAGAAAGGTCAGGTGCTAGATCTTACTGATAAATTGTCTGAGATTGTTAAAAGGACCGGGGTAACTGGCTTAATTAATGTTTTTGCACCACATGCAACTGGAATTTTAATGCTTGGGGAACATGAGCCTCATATAGCACAAGATTATCTAAAAGTCATGGACCAACTAGTTCCTCAAGAAACTAAGTGGGACCATGATAAAATTGATAATAACGCTGCTGCGCATCTAAGGAGTGCTCTTTTTGGTGCTTCAACTACCATACCTGTAATTGATGGAAAACTTCAGCTTGGAACTTGGCAGAGAATTTTATTTGTTGAAGTTGAGGGCGACCGTCACAGACGAGTTATGCTCACTTGGATTTCAAGTAAGTAATAGTGGTACCAATGCAAAACACATGGCCACAAAACTACTCCAAACTGCTGAAATTAAAGCGTCTTTAGTCCCAAATTCTGATTTTATGGCGGCAAGAGTTGAAATACACGGGGTGTAAAGTGCATAAAATACAATAAAAGCGGAAGCCCAACTTGGTCCAAAAAGTGTGAGTACATTAAGTGTTCCAAAAACACCTAGCATTATTCCTGCTGTGAGTTCCTTTGCAAAGAATCCGAGTAGAAGTGCTAAAATTGTATTAAAAACTAAGTTTCCGCCTAAATTTAATAGTTGAATTAATTCACCGACAAAAGCACCTAAAATAATCCAAGGTCCAACTTTTGTGAAAAACACTTTAGTTCTTATGTATGTGAAAGATATGGCAGTCTTAAGTGAGGGTGTGCGAATTTTTGGTAATTCCATTAATAAGGGGGGTTTTTTGTAACCCCTTGCAAAAACTAAAATTGTAATTACTACTGCTAGTAACATTGCTAAAAAAATATAGGTTCCTAAAAGTGCCGCAGTAAGGGCGGGAAAAAATGATAAGAATAAAAGTAAAATTGCAATTCTAGTCCCGCATTGCACGAATGGAACTGCTAATGCGACGGCTCTTTTGTAAACTTTGTCTGGTATTACTCTGGTTCCTGTGACTCCAACTACATTACAACCAAAACTAATTACGATTGGAAAAAATGCTTTTCCTGGTAGTGGGAGATATTTGTCTGTTGATGCCGCAGCTCTAGCTAAAAGTCCTGAATCTTCAATTAAAGTAAAAGTTGTAAAGAACAGAAAAATTAAAACTAAGAAGAAAAAGATCGTGTAGATTGAGGCTGAGATTGGATTAGTTAGTGGTACAATTGAAGCTACAAAATCATTCATCCATGTTGCAACATAAAATGGCGGAGCAAGTAGGGCTAGACTAGTTAATAAGATGAGCGCTAAATCAAAAAGTGGGGAAAAAAGATGCTTATCCATACCGTCCTTTCGTGCTTCACTTTTTACAACACCTTTTAGTAATAAAGCAATCAAATTATGTCTGCCTTTTGGATTCTTATTATTTATCTTGACTGTTTTAGTTGAATTTAGGAACTTTAGTATTTCACCCTTATCTTTATTTTTTGATAAACCAAGTACTGGAATTTTTAAGTTTTTTTCTAGCTTTTTTAAATCAATTGAATCTTCATTTATTTCATCCATCATATTAACAATTAGTCCGACGCGGTGTCCTTTTTCCATCACTTGAATTAAAGGGTATAGTCCTTTGTGAAGGGAAGATGCATCGACTACAACTAACAACGCGTCTGGTTTAGTGCTAATATACTCTTCTGTTACTTTTTCTGCATCATCTTTTCCACTAATTGAATAAGTTCCAGGAAGGTCAGTTATCTCAAATAATTTATTTTGATATTTTACTTTTGCCCAGGATACATCAACTGTTTTTCCCGGCCAATTTCCTACGTGTTGGCGGCGTCCTGTAATTACATTAAAAATAGTACTTTTTCCAACATTTGGGTTGCCAAGAAGTCCAGCTCTAAACAATTTCGATTTCATCTGTTATTTCACTTCCCAATGCGAATCTACTGCCCTTAATCTCAACAACAAGGCGTTTGTTATTTTTAATTACTTTAATCTTACTGCCTGATATGAATCCGATTTCAATTAAACGGAGTTTTTTTACTGTTTTTATTTTGTAGGTGCCAACTTTGGCATCTGATAAAC
>JAAOXU010000013.1 GCA_018220935.1 Candidatus Altarchaeota archaeon
AACTTATACTTTAGAATTTGGAGACTTTCTAATTTTTGATAGCTTTGAAATTGAAGTTGGTCAAATTTTACCATACACTATACCTCCATATACTGCCACTGTAGACCTAATAGTCCGAGGTCCTAATTGTGAAATAACTGAAGATAAACTAAAAGGTGGTCAAGTGATGCCTGCATCTGCGTGCACCTCTAAAACCATACAAGTAAAATCAGTTTCTCTTGCTCCAAATATGACTGAAGTTACAGTTGGAGACAAATATGGATTTCAACTTTGTGAATCAAACCAAAATATTACTTTTAATGTTGGTGATTTTCTAATAAATGATGTTACTTATTCGCCAACACACGTGAACTTGAGTTTTAATGGTGAACCTTACATCTTACTTGAAGGTCAAGACATTAGGGTGCAGGCATATGACTTTGCATACTATCTAAATTATTACAAACTATCTTCAACAGATCCAGTTACGGGAAGTGACTGTTATTCTGTTAATGTCTTAAAGGATGAAGATCTTGCACAAATTAATTCTGAATCTGTTTTTAGTGACATTTTAGCGCCAGAACCTGAACCAGCTACAACTACAATTAACTTTGATAAAATTGGTGGATACAATCACGCATGTGTAAAAATCGACACAACTTCAATTGAGAGTCCAACTTTAACTATAGCAATGGAACCTACAACTGACACATACCTACGATATATTATGTTTAGTGTTGACTGTCTTGAAGACTACAATAAACGAGTCTATACTGATTCTGGGTGTGAGTTTTGTGAGGGTGGAGGAAAATGGTGTAATATAGGTACAACTGGTTCTAACTTTATTGAAAGTGTTAAATTTAATTCACTTCAACCTGGAGAACACACTTTTTGTACATATCCAACATCAATTAATGGACTTGATTGGACTGGGTCTCTTACTATTGACCTTGAAGCAGAAAAATATGATGCAGCTCCTATGGCTTTAGCAGATCCAGAAAATCCATGGGATAATGTAATCTTGAATGGTATTGGTAACGTTAATGGACAAATTGCAATAAGCTTCAAAAACAATGGACAAACCGATTTAGAATATTTTAACTTTAAGTTTTCTAAACCAAGTGAGTCATATTGTCACTTAGTTGTTGATGTTGGGGAAATTGTTTCTGCATATGAGGAAGTCTCAGTAATTTGTGACTTGGTCAACCATACTCCTGAAACTTTCTACGTTTTTGGAATAATGAGTGCTGAAGGTGTTGAAAAAGAATTTGAATTTAAAACCTACCCAGATGACAGCACAACTGAACCTGTTAATATTTCAGAATACCCAGATCTAATAACTTCACTAGATAAGCTCTACGTCGATATATTAGCTAGTGATGAATACTTTGCAATAAAACTACATAATGACGGAAATATGAAAATTGAGATAATTAATCTAGAAGTTAAAGATAGTGAGGGTGTAGTTTATGCGTGTCATGAACAAATAAATGAAGATAATCGATTTTATCTACCTGCTGGTACATCCCAAATAGTTGAATGTACTAGCTCTCCATACTCTGGAAGTTTTGCAGTTGTACGTGTGTATTCAAAAACAGATTATAGAGAATTCCCACTAGAATTTGGTGTTAATTGTAAGACCCTAACTGAATCAACTTGTGTTGCAACAGATGGTTGTTATGTATCTACTGATTGTGGGTGTCTTCCAGATTACAAAGGGTGCTCAGTACCTGTCGCGTATAATGACACGACCTTCGAATGTCCAACAGGTTGTGAATGCTATGAGGATGGTATTGTTTCTTGTTATTCTGAAAAGTATGAAAACGAATTAATTCCACTTGAACTAAAGTATGAATGTACTGGTGGTTGTCTCCTAAATGACAGATGTATCACCCAAGGAACAAGAGTAACATTTGATGAAGGACAAAAGTACTGTTCAATTTTTGGTGGGTGGGAAATCCAATTAAAAGAAGGGCAAACTTGCCAAAATGATTATGAGTGTGGTACAAATTCATGTGCATCTGGCACTTGTACTGACATAGCAAAAGAACTAAAGGAAACGAGGGGGATCTTGCAGATGATTCTAGATTTTCTTGGTAGTATCTTTGGATTTGGTGGAAATTAATGAAGTGTAAATTCTGCCAGATACCGAGTGAAGAAATAATAACTGAGACTAAAACTAGCATAATAAGACTGGGTAGTCAACTTCATGAGGGTCATACACAAATAGTATTCAAAAGACACGTTGAAAATATTCACGACTTAAGTGAAGAAGAATTCATCGAATTTAGTAAGGACTTAAGAAACGCGGCTAAGGCAGTAAAAATAGCCTTAAACCCCGATAAAATGAATTATGCACTATACGGGAATTGGGAACCACACCTTCATTGGCACATATACCCACGATACAAAAATAAACCAGACTTTGGTCAACCACCCCACTTAAAGTGGAAAGTTAACGGGAAGAGAGTTAATCCACCAAAACTAGAAGACTTCACAGCGAGTCCAATGAATGAAACAGATAAAAAAAGTTTAAAAGAACAATTAAGAAAACTCTTATGAAAATGTATCAAGGTGATGATTTTTCATTAAAAGCTGATAACCTGAATTACTAATTGCTTTGTAAATTTCACCTCTTTCACTTTCTTGAGGTATCATTTGAGTAAATTCATGACCACTTTTAGTTCTTAATTTATGGTACCTATTATCATACGCAACTCTAATCTCATTTTTTTTCTTTTGAAAAATACCATAATCAGATATCCAAAAGCCCTCTTCTTCTAACGAATTTAAAATGTTTGATACTGCTTTGTCTTTATCTTTAACATAACACAAAGATACAATGGTTAGGATTACATCTTGTTTTTTGTGTGTATTTAAGAAGTCTGAGGATGTCATATCTCCTTGAACAACCTCAAAATAAGTCCCGTCTTGTTTATCACTATTTAATTCTTCAATCAATTTTTGATTAGCATACCAACCTAAGTCATTATCTCCTTCAAAATACTTCCCCGCATAAGAATTAACAAGTTGTCTATATTCTCCTAAGTGAAAATCAGGACTTTTTTTGTAACTGAGTTTTTTCCCACCTGTGTTTTTTACCATCTCAACAATCTGGTCATCAAGCTCAACACCCCTAATACTAGTTTTTTTACCATTACTTTCAAATAACTCCTTTAGTAAAAGACCATCAGCAAAACCGCCACAACCAAGATCAAGAATTTTTACGGAAGTCCCCAATTCACTAAATAGATTTGGTAATTCATCTCCATTCGCGTGATATCTTTTTTGAATAAACGCTTGAGCATATCCTCCTTCTGAAGCGAGTTGATTAAACATGCGTCCAATAAATCCGGTTGTGAATTTTCCCTTAGAGTGATAGTTTCCGTGACCAACTTTCCTAACATTTGTGCCTCTAGACTGCCGTTTAACCATCATTTATCGATTCCTTCTAAATTTACTTGGTAACCCATATCCTTTAGGGTATTTGTAATATTCACTTTTTGAGACTCATCCCTATAATCATTTGGATCCATTAAGGGGAGTATATGTTGCTTTGGATCAAACCTAACTAAAACCTCATCACTTGAAATCTGATAAACTCCCTCTTCAGTAATAAGATGCCCGCCATCTTTTACGTATCCAACCAAATTTTGTATTGCTTTTTTTCTTTCAATTCTATCTAGCCAAGGCAAAGTCCAAACACAATTAACTAAATCATAATTTTTTGAAATTCCATCTCCACTAACAATATCCCCGTGTTGAATATTTAGATTTTTTTTGTAATCATCTTTCATTAAGAACCTTCGAATTTCAAGTCTTGGTTTATCTTCCCCCTCAAACCAAATACGATAAGGGTGTTCTGTAAAAACTTCCCCCAAATAATTATCAACTAATTTTTTGTTATCACTATCAACTGATTCAAAAAATCCATATACAAAATCACCTTCAAGTTCTTGAGTTATTACGTCTGCACATAAATCATATGAAGTAACGTCAGGTAAATTACCATCTTTTGAAAAAATCCGTTTGATTAAATGATAATCTGCTCCAGGTCCACTTCCAATGTCAACAATACTCATTCCCTTTTTTTTGAGTTTGTCAATTAAAGGGGGTTGTTCACTTTTCCCATACATATTGTATCTCTTTTTTACTAAAGAATTCAAGACTCCACCCCTAAGATGATTATTACTCAACATTCTACCGGCTAAACCCGTGACCTGAAACTTATCTCCACTTTCATTTATGACATTATAGACTCCCATCTGAGTTGTTGGTATAAGTTTTCTGGTTTGAAGTGTCGAGATAGTGTCCACAATTAGTTTACTATTGCTTAGTAATTATAAGCCTTCTGACAGTCTAACCTTCATTTCCTGTGGATAGAAATATAGTAACAAATGGTTACTTTAACGTAAACCTTTTTAAACACGAAACACTACACTGTACTTGTCGCAGTGCATATCCCCGTGATACGGGGTATCGGCGCCAAACCGGATATTGGGGTGTAAGCTCCAAATGTGATGGAATCCACCCGCTTTGCGGGAGGAGATTGGTCTCAAGCTGCGAAATAAAGATGACTCCTGCATTCTACAACTAATGCAGGCTGATTTACGTGTGCAAGGAAGCAAACCACGTTTTGTATTGAATTTCATTTACAAGACTGTTTCCTTGCCAATTCCAAAAGTAATCAGAAAGACCACATAACTCCAGTTGATCCTGCTGGAGGTCACCGGTATCGGATTTCGACTAAGCCATGGAAGTCACCCGCTGCTTGCAGTGGGGGCGGAATGCTCAGTAACACGCGGCTAATCTGCCCTATAGTGAAGGACAACTTCGGGAAACTGAGGCTAATACTTCATAGATGAGAAGATCTGGAATGACTTTTCATTCAAAGCTTTTGCGCTATAGGATGAGGCTGCGGCCTATCAGGCTGTTGGCGGGGTAAAGGCCCACCAAACCTATGACGGGTACGGGTCGTGAGAGCGAAAGCCCGGAGTTGGGATCTGAGACAAGATCCCAGGCCCTACGGGGCGCACCAGGCGCGAAACCTTCGCAATGCGCGAAAGCGTGACGAGGGGAATCCGAGTGCTCGTTTCTTATTGAGGCGAGCTTTTACCAAGCGTAAAAGGCTTGGAGAATAAGGGCTGGGTAAGACCGGTGCCAGCCGCCGCGGTAACACCGGCGGCCCGACTGGTGGCCATGATTACTGGGCCTAAAGCGTCCGTAGCCGGATACGTAGATCTTGAGTGAAATCTCCTAGCTTAACTAGGAGGCGTGCTTGAGAGACCGCGCATCTAGGGACCGGAAGAGGTAGGAGGTACGTCTCAAGTAGGGGCAAAATCCTATAATTTGAGAAGGACCACCGGTGGCGAAGGCGTCCTACTGGGACGGGTTCGACGGTGAGGGACGAAGGCCAGGGTAGCGAACGGGATTAGATACCCCGGTAGTCCTGGCTGTAAACGATGTGAACTAGGTCTGTCAGTTTCTACGGGAGATTGATGGGCCGAACCGAAGGGGTTAAGTTCACCGCCTGGGGAGTACGGTCGCAAGACTGAAACTTGAAGGAATTGGCGGGGGGGCACCACAAGGGGTGGAACTTGCGGTTTAATTGGATTCAACGCCGGAAATCTCACCCGAGTCAACAGCCGGATGAAGGTCAGCCTGAAGGGCTTACCAGACAAGCTGAAGGGAGGTGCATGGCCGCCGACAGCTCGTGCCTTGAGGTGTCCGCTTAAGTGCGGCAACGAGCGAGACCCGTGCCTTCAGTTGCTATCATCCTCTCCGGAGGAAGAGCACTCTGTAGGGACTGCCCGCGATGAGCGGGAGGAAGGGGCGGGCGACGGTAGGTCAGTATGCCCCTAATACTCGGGGCTACACGCGAGTTACAATGGCTGGGACAATGGGCTGCGACTCTGAAAGGAGAAGCCAATCCCCTAAATCCAGTCTAAGTTCGGATTGAGGGCTGCAACTCGCCCTCATGAAGTCGGAATCCCAAGTAATCGGATGTCAACAACGTCCGGTGAATACGTCCCTGCTCCTTGCACACACCGCCCATCAAGCCACCTAA
>JAAOXU010000014.1 GCA_018220935.1 Candidatus Altarchaeota archaeon
AAAAAGTTTAATCAAAACTGTGCCGCTAAAGGCGGCACTACGGATCGAACGAGTATCGTTCGAATGGGACCGATGGGATTTGAACCCACGACCACTAGCTCCCGAAGCTAGCATGCTAAGCCAAGCTACACTACGGTCCCCGCAAAACTAAAAGTTATAAGACGTTTAAATAATAAGAACGCAGAAGTTGTTTGTGAGATGGAGATTAATTGTCTATCCCTTAGTGTTGATGTTGGTGCTAAGTTTTACAGTCTTAAAAGACTCAGACATTGATAATTTTGAAGATATTAACTCAAATCCAAGGAGAAGGGGTTGTGTTGGCACAGGTCCAGTTGAACTAATTCACCCACCACGATTAATTGAAGATATTGAATATATTCTCCCACAAGGACTGATGTTGGGAAGTCACGTTACTCCGATTGATCACCAGTATTACATACCACATAATTGGCAGATGGAAGTTACAATTGACGACATGATTGACGTTTATGCCCCTGCCGACGGAGTAATTGTTGGTATTCAAGAGATGCCTGCATTTTTTACTCATGACAATCCAGGACTAGGAGATTATAATTTCAAAATTTATCACACATGTACTTTCTACACTGCATGGATTCACCTCTACACTTTATCACCAAAGCTCCAAAGGGTTTTAGACAACAGGGAACTAGTTGAAGTCAAGGCAGGTGAAATCATAGGTAGTGCTAATTCCTTCGATTTTTCAGTTCATGATGAAGATGTGACTTTAAGTGGATTTATTACACCTGAATTATATGAAATTGAAGATTGGAAGATTCACACAGTAGACCCATACGATTACTTTGTTGAACCAGTAAGAAGTCAACTTTTAGCAAAAAATCTAAGACAAGTTGAACCACTAGGTGGAAAACTTGATTATGATATCGACGGGAAATTAATAGGAAACTGGTTTATTGAGAATACTAACGGATATCAAGGGGTAACTAGACCAGAGTATTGGGATACTCACCTTTCAGTTTCACCCGATGCATATGACCCTACTTATTTTATCATTTCACTAGGAGATTTTAATGGGGAAGCTCGACAATTTGCACCAAAAGGAGGCATGAAAAATCCCGCAACCATAACAGTTGAAGATGGCCTTCTAAAGTACGAATTAGTGGGATTTGAATATATTGATGGGACTGGAAATAAGTGGGATAATCAAATTTTTTCAGATAGTGTAAAACCTGTCGATTCAGAGTGGGTTAGTGGTGTAGTATTACTACAAATGCTTGAAGACCGAAAACTAAGGGCAGAAAACTTCCCAGGAAAGGCTTTAAACGAAGTCTCAGGCTTCACAAATGATGCTAAAATTTATGTCAGATAATTAGTATTTACTAGAAAGTAAGTAATATAAAGCATAAAATAGTCAATAATACTTGTGAGTACCCGTAGTTATGCCCTAAGTAGGAGTCAAAAATTAAGAGAGCTTTCTGGTAATGGTAGACTTAATGAAGGAACTTATTCCCCTAGATTCGAAAGACGAGTTAATGAATGGTTAGAAGAAAAAAGAAAGTTAGAAGAAGAAAACCAGAGATTAGAGGCTGAAGAATTATTAAGAAAAGAAGAAAACCAACTAAAATGGCAACAAAGAAAGGATAAGGTTAGTGAGGTATATCAACAATTAATATCTAGAATAAAATCATATTTTAGTACGCCTGAGGTAGTTGAAAAGCAGGAAGATGAACTCGAATATTTACTAAATCAAATTGAAGACACTAAACTAGGGGCCGAACTAAGAAGACTAAATGACACCATAAACGAATTTACACAAGAAATGGAGAGTAGTATTGAGACTTCAAGAAAAAAACAAGAAGACGCATATTGGATAAATGCACTTGATTCTAAAAATTTGGACGGAGGAAATTATGATCCCTTGTCCACAAATATTGCAAGTGATGCAATGACTAACTTGGAAGAAAAACACAAATCAAAATTATTGTATATTTCAGCAGGTCAAGACACAGGTGAAGTACTGATCTACAAAGGTAAAGCATTCTTAGATGAAACTAATGAATTTTCAAGTGAAAGTAATCAAGACAAAATCAGCATGACACTGTATTCTTTAGGATCTATGACATCTAGATTTAGAGACGTATTATGTGGAGAAGAAGAAGAAGAAAGTTGGGTTGTTAAGTTTTTTGAAGGAGAAGACACCTTAGCAATTGGGGGCATTTATCAGCCTGGAGTTAGCGGAAACAGAGGAGCTTACGCAACCATAATTGGTAAAGGTGAAAATGCTGAAAAAGTAATAAATAATGTTACAAACAACACACATACAGAACACAAGAAAGGAAAATATAAAGAATTATTTGCAGTAAAACCTGACGAACCAGGCATATTAACCATTTATAGTGATGAATCAAAAACAGATCAAATTAATCAACACTTAGAAGAGAAGGGCATTGTTATTGAAAACTTTGCACCATATGCTTCAATGGTATTAGAATTAATGAACCAACTTAAAGAAACGGGATATTTTAAGGGAGATATAACCATCGCCCTGGATGATTTTAAGATCACACCATCAAAAAGATACCAAGATTCAAAAAATATATTTCACAAAAGAAAACGAAGAGGAAGAACCTCAACAGATGTTTATGTGGTTAGTTCAATAATGTAGTAATCAAATGACTATATTTAACTATACATATCATTTAATGTACCCAAACAAATTATTATATGTCCAAGTACGGGCACAGAACTTATACAACTATTTTAAGAGATGATTTTTTCTCAAAATGGGACGAGGTTTTTGAAGAAGATCAAATTGTAGGTAAGTTGTATCATGACTTAAAAAGTGAATGGAAATCACTTAAAACCAAAAAAACTTTCGATAGAGATCACCCTATACTTCACGATGTTTTAATGCTCGAATATCTTAGACGCCGGATTGAATATCAACAAGAAAAAATAAAAAACCCCTCAGAATTTATCATAAATACCATACCCCAAACATACAGAGAAGTTACACAAGAAAGTATATTTGATATAGATTCAATAAATACGTCGTTTTCAGGTAGATACGACCCAAATAAAGAGGGTGAATATGATCTTTCTTTTGATTTGTTAACTGAAGGTAATTTCAGGTACAAAGTAATTGTTGAATTCAAAAGTAATTGTAATAAGGGAAATAAATCAGACCAGGTAATTGAAAATGGCTGGAATCAATTAAAAGACAGTATTAGGGCTGGTCAATATAAGAAGATTGTAAAAGATGGGACTCTTGGAATTTATTTTGTAGTTGTAAAGCCGTTTAATGCTTCACTTGAAGAAGGAAACACAAAAAAAGTTTATGGATATTTACCTGAACATATCAGCGGTTTTAAAGAAAATGTTAGAACCATACTTTTACCTAATTACATTATGTTACCTGATTTTCAAACTGTATACTCCTAAATAGATGTTAAACAATACATTTGATTTTAAGTTCCCGATAATAGTCTTTTATGCATCAATACCAAGAGGTGCACAATAAACCCGAAGTGCATCAAATTAGAACTTTAGATTTTATAGACAAAAAAAATGGGTGGGGAATGCCACATGAGCCGGTACTAATAGAAAGCAGAAAAGGTTTTATGGATTATTTTGACGAACAAACCGAATTTTTTGGTGAGACTTTTGATTATTATCACCCAATAGTTCACGACACTTTACTAAACCAATACCTGCATCAGTTATTACAAGGAAAAAATTTAACAACTAAAAGCAAGGACCGCAGCGTTGCACACAAATATACAAAAGTTATTAGTGAAGGAAAATTAAAAGATAATTCAAGAATGCTTCATAAATTTTCTGATAACAGAAACAAGTACGAAATTGATGCACTACTGTATCTTCGTCATGAAGGGTATCAATACGTAATTATGATTGATTTTAAGTCAAATGGCAGAGATAGAAAGGATATTGAAAGGTTTAGGGAAACTAACCTTTACAAAAATTTTCTAAAAAACGGGACAGTCTACACGGTAGCAGCCCAACCAAGGTACATAGAAGAGCCATGTGACAACTCAGGAGATTTAACTGAATATTACTTACCAGATAACATTGTTGGATTTATTGAAGATGTTAAGCTAGAAACTGTAAAAGTGAAAAGAAAAAGGGCCACATTTAACAGGAATATAGACCATAAAAGACAAAAATTTGGTCCGGCTTTTAATTAGAAAAGGAAGCCCTAAAATACTAAACATGAAGGAGTCTTAGGTGAGTGAAACAAAAAAAAATATATGGACGGCACTCATAATACTAGTAATTACAGTTTCATTCATTTATCTTATGCCACTAACGGGGTATCTTAAGGCAGCAGAAGAACATCACCTTGTAGGGTGGCAGCCCAATTTTATTTTCGCATTTTTAATTTTTAATATCGCAACAATTGGTTTTCCTTTTTGGATTCACTGGCTATATATTTCAGATTATGGGACAATTAAGGGAGTCTGGTTCTTTGCAATTTTTGGGGGGATAACTGGTGCCATACTTGGAGAAGTCCTGCCAAAAGGAGCAAGCTTCGTGCTCATAATACCATACACTATACTCTGTTTAATCTACGCCAAGTTTTACAAGAAATACACCTGGTGGAAAGTGGCATTAACTACTTACCTAGCCGGTATGTTAATTGAGAATGGAATGAATAGAGCACCAATACAAATTCCAACACTAATGTGGATTGCATTCTTCACGTATCCATATTTTTGGACCAAGATTTTAGAACATAGAAACAAATTACCGCTAGGTCGCATAACACTCGGTTTACTAACAACTTCAGCAACTTCATTTGGTTTAGCGTATCTCGTATACTTCCTAATAAGATGGTCTTCACCGCCATTAGTGGTTCTAGCAGGGGTTTTGCCGTTTATTGTAAAGTTTGTTAAAGTTTCAATAAAGCGGTACAAAACAAGTGTTACAGCACTTGGTTAAACAAAATAACACAGTAAAATATATAAATACCATTTTACAGTAGTTACTTTATGAGTCGAGAAGGCAAATCAAAAAAAGATGAAGATTTTGAAGATGTACTACAAAAAATTGAAAATTTTGATATAAATGACTGGACTAGAACTGAAGACTCTAAAGAATATATTGATTCTGAAGTATGGGGATATGTAATCAACGATAAAAAAATAGGCCAAATTACATGGAGACTTCTTGATAAAAATACAGATGGTCCTATAAGCAAATATGTTGAGAGTGAAGTTCAAGAAGGAACTAAAGGAATATATGCCCAAGTAGCATACATTGAAGAAAACCTGAGAAATCAAGGACACGGAACAAACATGGCAAGAGAATTCTTCAATAATTTAGAAGAAATCACAGGAGAAAAAATTAGTTACGTTGTCACAATACCAGAAACTCAAGCATCAGCCCGAATTGTAGAAAAATTTGGTTTTTATGCACTGCCTAAGACGGACGACTCAATTAAGGACACGTATCGACTTGATTTGTAAGTTTTTGGTCAATTTTGTCAAGATTTTCGAGGAGCAAAGCGACGAAGAAAAGCTTGAATGAGCCAGAGGGGATTTGAACCCAACGGAACTGCGTTCCTGTACCAGCTGTGCCAGGTTCGCTTTGCTCACCGGCACCCGATATTTTGGTCAAGATTTTCGAGGAGCAAAGCGACGAAGAAAAGCTTGAATGAGCCAGAGGGGATTTGAACCCCCGACCTGCGAGTCCGAAGCCCGCCGCACTATCCAGGCTATGCTACTGGCCCAAAAAAGTTGGGTAATTTTGCAATATAAGGGTTCGCAAAAAGGCTTTTATCCGTCCTTATGTACTATGTGAGTGTATGAAATCATCCCATTAGGCTTTATTTTAGTAGAACAATTAACTTCAAAATTTTTTGATGAGAAGGCTAAACTTGTTTTCAAAAAGGCATTATTTTCAGCAACAATTCTTACAGCAATTCTAATTGGATTACCTTTTGAATTTCTTTTAGGTTATATGATGTTAGTTATTGGACTCTCAATAAACGATGAATCAATATACACCAGTCTTTTTGGTAGTGTTATTGGTTTTGTAGCCATAATTACTGCTAACCCAATTGTCGGGGCAATACCTTTAGCAGTCATGTCAATTGCAGTTCCAACGGCATATTTTTTGACATCAATTTTAAGATTAGCACAAAAGGGTATTTTTTGGAAAAGTTATATGTACTTATTCTCAACTGCAATAATCTCACAAATTTTAGTGTCACTTGGCCCAATAAACCCCCTATGGGGATTAGCACTTGGTGCAATTGTAACTTGGGCGGCTAAACTAGATGATTCATTCTCACTCCCACTTTTAGCATTTATGTCTGTGGGCTACATTTACTCATCACCATCAGCATTAGTTGCTGGATTCGGATTCAGTTTGATTGCAAGCTCATTTGCATATTATTTGCGTTCATTAAACTTTGAAGGTTTAGTGACTGCCATATTAAGTGGTACTATGATTTATGCAGCATCCCCAGTATTATTTTTAGCACTTCTTGGATTTTTAGTATCATCTTCACTTCTTGGTAAATTTGCAATTCATGATGAGAGATTCCAAAAGAAAGGTGAACGAAATTCAACACAAGTCTTATCAAATTCTTTTGCTGTTGCCTTAGCAGGATTCTTAATTCTCATGGGTGCAGACGCATTAATTTTTGGTATTGCCGCTATCTCAGCAGCAACAGCAGATACTTGGGCAACTGAAATTGGGAGTCTAAGTAAGAAAAGGCCAAGGATGATTACAACACTAAAGTTAGTTGAGAGAGGTAAGAGTGGTGGTGTAACTGCACTGGGACTTTTAGGTAGTTTAATTGCAGGGTTATTCATTTTTTTAATTACCGCACCATTTTATGGTTTAACTTATTTTTTCCCCGCAGTAGTCGGGGGAGCATTTGGTAGTCTATTTGACTCATTATTAGGTGCAACATTTCAAGCTATTCACAGGTGTAGAATTTGTAAGAAAGCTACAGAAAATTCAGAGCATTGTGGAAAATCAACCAATCTTGAGAATGGTTTATGGTGGCTAAATAACGATATGGTAAATTTATTTGCAAGCTTAACTGCTATGTTGGTGGTTTTATGATAGCAAAGAAAAGGATAAAAAAACTTCTTAGTTTAGCTAAAGATAGCCCATATAGTAAAAGGTATGTCAGTCTAGCAAGGAAAATATCAACAAAAACACGTCAAAGAATCCCAAAAGACGAAAAATTCAGGATATGTAAGTTCTGTAGCACAAAATTAACGGTAAATAACTCAAGCGTTCGAATAGACGGTCAGATTTCAATTAAGTGCAAGGAATGTGGTAATACTCGAAAGGTACCCATCAAGTGAGCTTTTTTAAAGCTGTCTTAAGAGAAAAGAGTATGGTAAGTGCAGCTGATATTCCAGCAGATCAATTAATCGAAGCAGTGAGAATTGACTTAAAAAAATCAATTAAAATGCCAGAGTGGGCAAATTTTGTAAAAACAGGTCCAGGAAAACAAAGACCACCTGAAGAAGAGGGGTGGTGGTTTGTTAGAGCAGCTTCAGTATTAAGAAAAGTATACTTAAACGGTCCAGTAGGCATAAACCGCCTAAGGACGTGGTATGGTAATAAAAAAGATAGAGGAGTAAGGCCCGGACGTCACTATAAGGCGGGTGGTAAAATAATCAGAGAAATACTAGGTCAACTTGAAGGTCTTGGATATGTGAAAAAGACTAAGAGGGGACGTGAAATCACACCACAAGGTCAAAGCTACTTAGACAAAAGAGTCAAGGTGAAGACCAGTGGAAAGAAATGAAGAACCACTTAGAGATGATCAAGTTCGTCAAATTCAAATGATGAAACGCATTCTCTTAAGAAAGGGAATGTCCTCAGATGCCCGTGAGAGATTGGGGCGAATAAAAGTGGCTAATCCAGAATTAGCAGAGAAGGTAGAAATGATCGCACTTCAGTTTATCCAACAGGGTAAAACTATTAACGACGAGGTACTAAAAGAGCTATTAAGTAGATTAACACCAAAACGGGACATAAAAATAAGGAGAATATGAAAATGGCAACAGTGAAAAATTTAGCTAGGAAAATCCGGCTTGCAAAAAGGCACGGTCAAAATAGGCCTATGCCAGTCTGGGTAGTCATGCGCACAAAGAGAAAGGTTAGAAGGAATGTTAAAAGATATGCTTGGAGACGAGTAAAATTAAAACGGTGAAAAAATGGAAAGAATTATGGTTGTACCACTAAGAAAGGCAAGAAGAGGGACTAAAGAGAAGTTCGCATCAAAGGCAGTCAAATACCTTAGAGCTTTTGTCAGTCGACATATGAAGGCAGGCAGTACCCTTATTGGAAGTAATCTTAACGAATTTATTTGGAGAGATGGCATGAGAAATCCCCCAAGACGAGTTGAAATAAAATCAACTGTTAAAGAGGATGTTGCATTTATTGAACTTAGTTCAGTATCAAATGCTGACTGGAAAACATTTCTAGCTCGTGGCAAGGA
>JAAOXU010000015.1 GCA_018220935.1 Candidatus Altarchaeota archaeon
GTTTTAATGACTGTTAAACTGCCGTATTCAGATGACTTTATTGATAAATCTATAAAAAAATTTATTCCTTTTATTTTGACTTCTATTTTGCTTGTAGTGTCAACTTTATTCATGATTGACTTTGTTGACTTTTTATACAACTTTAACTCAAATGCGTTATTTTTACTTATAGTGCCTTCATATCTATTATTTAAAATTTTAACATTTCCTTGGATTTTTGATAGGTGGGGTGTTTTATCTATAAAAAAAGCGTTTAAACAACAAAACGAAAATAATTGGTTAATTCTTTCTGGTATAATGTTTCTCTTAATTGCAAATCAAATACCATACTTGATCTTTTTCCTTTCTGCGCCAGTATCTTATATTCTAGCAGACAATTTAGAAGTATCTTTGCGCTAATATGAAATACTTTTTTAGTCAAAACCTATAAAAGCCTCCCTAAAGTTTTTACTTGTGGATGTTCAAAAACTGTGGGATGATATTAAATTAATTGATATTGTTTCAAACCGAAAAGGAGAAAAGTTTTGGCTCCTTGATGGTCCCCCTTATCCTAATGCAGAACCGCATATGGGTCACGTTAGGGGTTTTACTGTAAAAGATATGCTAATTAAAATGAACGCCATGAAAGGTAAATCAGTGTGGGTAAAACCTGGTTTTGATACTCATGGTCTACCAATTGAAAATAAAGTTGAACGCGAACAAGGTATTGATGGTAAAGACGCTATTGAGTCTATGGGTGTAAATGAATTTATGCGACGATGCAAAGAATTCGCAACGAGTAATATTGATATGTGGATGAAGTTTTATCGTGATATGGGTCTTTGGTTTGGGTGGAAAAAACCATACCTAACACTTGATCCAGACTATATGGATTCAGTTTGGTGGTCTGTAAAAGAACTCCATAAAAAAGGTCTAATAAAACAGGGTAAAAAGCCCTTTTATTGGTGTTTTGATTGTCAAACTGTACTTAGTGGATATGAAGTAACTGATGAATATCATGAGCTTGATGATCCTAGTGTATATGTTAAATTTCCAACTAAAGACGGTTTTTCACTTCTTGCTTGGACTACCACGCCTTGGACACTTCCGGGTAATACTGCACTTGTAGTTAGAGGTGATGCAGATTATGTTAAGGTTGAGGTTAATGGTGAATTAATTGTACTTGCAAAAGAAAGACTTGAAGTTTTAGATAATTTGGAAATTAAGTACGAAGTTGTTGAAACTTTTAAGGGTAGTAAATTGAAAGGACTCGAATATTTACCCGTATTTGATTCAAAAATTCAACACACACTTGATGGCTCAAAGACTGCAAGACGGGTATGGTTAAGTCAACAAGTAATAAAACAAAAAGTATCTGGAAAGGTGGCAGCAAAAAAGGAAGTGAGTGATGAAACTTTAGTTGAACACTTTGTTAATTTAACTGAAGGAACTGGGATTGTTCATGCTGCCCCGGGTCATGGTCCAGAAGACTTTGAACTTTCAAAAGTTTATGGTTTTGAAGCACTAAGCCCTGTTAACGAAGCTGGTTGTTTCACAAATGAAGTTGAAGCTTTTAGTGGTAAAAAAGTTCGAGCTTCAAATTTTAAGATTGCAGATTATCTAAAAACTAAAGGATTTCTTCTTGGTGTACAAAAAATTAAACATCGTTATCCTGTATGCTGGAGGTGTAAAACTCCCTTAATATTTAGAATGACAGAGCAGTGGTTACTTGAGATTGAGCCTATAAAAGAAAAATTAATTGCTGCTGCAAAAACTGTAAAATGGCGTCCAAAATTTGCGGAAGAGCGAATGATTAATTGGTTAACTAATGCAAAGGATTGGACACTCAGTAGACAAAGATACTGGAATACTCCAATACCTATATGGCGAGGTGATTCGGGGGACATTATTGTAGTCTCGGGTAGGGAAGAACTATCAAACTTAAGTGGAATTGAAGTTAAAGACTTGCATCGTGATACTGTTGATTCAATTACTTTTAAGCACCCAAAAACTGGTGAGGAGATGACTCGAGTTAGTGACGTACTTGATGTGTGGTATGATTCGGGTGCATCAAGCTTTGCAACTCCTGGATATCCAAAGAGTAAAGAGCTGTTTAATCAGGTTTGGCCGACTAATTGGATTGATGAAGGTCAAGACCAAATTAGAGGTTGGTTTTATACACTTCTTGTTTTAGGCGTAGCACTTTTTGACAAAGCACCGTACAAACGAGTTAGTATGCATGGTTGGGTTGTTGATGAAAAAGGAAATAAAATGAGTAAGAGTAAGGGTAATTTTGTTACTGCAAGAGAAGCCTTAAGTGACCTTGGAATTGATACACTTAGGTTCTACATTCTTTGGGAAGCCTCCCCATGGGACGTTGTGAAATTTAACCCAGAACGAGCAAAAAAAGAAATTGGAAGGATGTTTCACATTTGGAAAAACTTACACTCATATTTGATGAAATTTACAAGTGCTAGCCCAACGAAGGATAAACTACAAAAGGAAGACTTGTGGATATTAAGTAAGTATAATTCTATGGTTGATGGTTTTCTAACGGATGTGAATGATTATAATTTGCATCATGCAACTAGAAAAATATTTACTTTTATTGTTGAGGACTTTAGCCGGGCTTATATGAAACTTGCAAAGGAGCGAGTAAAAAACGGAGACACTACGCCTTTATGGGTATTAAAAGAAGTTCACAGTGGATTACTAAGACTTGTGGCACCCATCTCACCAATATTTACTGAAACGATGTATGCTGAATTTACTAAACGATTTGGTGGTGAGAAAAGTATATTTTTAGATAAATATCCAACACCAGATAAATCAAAAATTCACATCAAGCTTGAAACTAATATGGATAAGTTATTCTCAATAGTTGAATCTATTTTGTCTTATAGAGATAAAAAAGGTATTGGACTAAAATATCCTTTACGTTCCATGCAAATTGATGGTTTTGATACTTCAAGTTTTGAATCAATACTTTTGTCTTTAACTAATGTGAAAAAACTTAAAAAATCTAAAGGGGATAAAATTGAAATAAATGATGTTATAATTATAATTGATCCTACTCAAGGCAAAGAAGAAATTCAAGAAGGTCTTATGCGAGAAGTGTCAAGACGTATTGGAAACTTAAGACGAAAGAAGGAATTAGTTCTAAAAGATACGGTAAATCTAAATTTATGGGGTGATTCTGAACTTCTTGATGCAGTAAAAACACACGAAAAAGAGTTTATTAAGCGTGTTGGGGCTGTATCTCTTACATATGACGAGGGTGGGGACCTTAAAGAAACTTGGAAAGTTAAAGGTAAAACGCTTAGTGCAGGTATCTAAATGCTTATAAATTATAAGTATATTATCCATATATGCTAAACAATGTTAATTTTAAGTTTGTGTTTTTCTTCCTCTTAATTATATCTGTCACTACGGCTTTAACATATAAGACTCCAACACAAAAATCCAAAGTGATACTTAATAATTCACCTTTAGAATTTCGATTAAATGATATTAGTTCGAATATAATTTCAGGTGGACCGCCAAAAGATGGGATTCCTCCAATTGATTCACCAAAATACGTGACAATAAGCCAAGCAAATTTTATGGAAAGTGATGATATTGTATTTTTAATTGAAGGTGACAATCCAAAAATTTATCCTCAAAAAATTTTAGTCTGGCATGAGATTGTAAATGAAAATTTTGATGGTGTTGATGTATCAATTACTTATTGTCCTTTGACTGGTTCAGCTATAGGTTATCTTGGTGATTTTGGAACTTCTGGAAAATTAGTTAATAGTAATCTTATTATGTATGATAGACAAACTGACAGCTACTGGCCACAAATATTGGGTCAGGCAATTAATGGTGAAAAGAAGGGTGATCTCTTAACAATATATCCAGTCATTTGGACTACTTGGGAAAAAGCCATATTAAAGTATCCAATTGCCGACGTACTGTCTACTGATACTGGTGCAATTAGAGATTATACTAGCGATCCATATGGTTCATATCAAGAAGAGGGAAATTATTATGATGTGGGTGAACCATTTTTTCCAACTATGAATAAAGACCTGCGGCTCCCGCCAAAAACGGTTGTAACTGGTGTTTTTGTAGGAAATAAAACTTTAGCCATCCCAAAACACCTACTAAAAGAACAAAAATTAGTAAATTTTGAATTTAATAACGTGCCTTTAGTTTTCTTTTTTGATGCAGAGTTAGGTGCCTTAAGAGTGTATGAGCGGTCAAGTGAAGAAAAAATAACAATAGGTGAACTAACTAGTGACTTAAAATGGGTGCCTTCATATGACGTTATGTGGTTTGGTTGGTCAAGCTTTTTCCCTGAGACTTTAGTATATGGTGAGACAAATTGAAAATCCTAAAAATACTTCAGTATAAAAAACCCTTTAGTATTGCCTTATTTTTTTCTGTAATCTACTTTTTCTTTTATCTTTATACTGTGGGGTTTCTTGTAATGGGGGATACTGAGACTAAATTACTTGACAATTGGGGTGATTTATTGTTTAAACAAAGGGTGCCATTTGTATGGGAACCAATTGGGACTTTTAGTCTTAAAATATTTAGTTTATTTTTTGCACCCTTAAATCTAATTTTAGCTCTTCTTCTTTCTTTTCTAATATTCTTAAACGTTGCAATTGTAGTTTACAGCTACTACCTTCCAAAAGTCTGTCGGGTTGGACACGCTGGACTATTTGGATTGCTTCCTAGTTTTTTAACTGGGTTTGCATGTTGTGTTCCAACCGTTCTAATTGCAATAGGACCTGTACTTCCTAGTCTTACTGTATTTTTTATCCAATTAAGGCCTTTCTTACTCCCTTCTAGCTTGATTCTATTGATGTTTAACATCCCTTGGAGTTTAAGTAGAATTTCAAATGAACATTTAAAACAGACCCAAAACACTTTTTAGCTATTAAGTACTTATCTTGTTGTGATGAAGTGAACACCCTCTGACGCAAGAGTGATGAGTACCTGTTTGCTGATATTTTGGTCAAGCTTTTTTAAAGCTTGATTCATACAGCTTTAATACTGGTTTTACCTAGTATTTTTATGATGTATGAGGTTAAAGACTTTCTAAAACAGAAACTACTCCCCACCACAGCTATTGCAGCTTTTGGTGTATTATACTTATTACTTGGAATTTTTGCAATAGACTATCTTGTTGGTTTTCTTGAACTAGAAATCGAAACTAAGTGGGTGGTATTAAGCAGTGCAATAGTGTCTGCAGCAAGTTTACTCACCTTAAGACAAAATTACTAAAGTAAGCTTTCACATTTGATTCGGAACTTCAATACCAAGTAAAAATAGGCCGTTTTCTAGTGCTTCGTATACTTTGCTAGTTATCCACTCATGACTCTCGTTACCGCTAATTTTCTCTTTAGTATAAAATTCATTAAAGAGCTGTGATAATTCCATTAAGTAATTAGCAAGAATATCTGGTCTTAAATTCTTTTTAGCATTAATTACTGCTAATCTTAATGCTACAATTTTTCTTGCTAACTTCGTATTTTCTGGTAAAATCTTGATTTTTCCCTTGCCAAATTTTTCACCAATTCTTTTAGCTCTTACTGCAGCGTATTGAACATATGGTCCGGTTTCTCCATCAAACTTTAGCATTTTCCAATCAAACAATACATCCCTATTTCTATTCGTCTTTAGATCTGCAAATTTCACGGCACCAATACCAATTTTTTCCACATCACTTTTATTATCGACGCCACGCTCTTTCATTATGACTTTTACTTTATTCATAGCCTCAGCTAGTACATCTTCTAAGAATACTACTCTTCCGCGTCTTGTACTCATCTTGCCTTCGGGGAGTCTCATCATGCCAAATCCAACGTGCTCCATTTTGGCACTAACTTTTAGTTTTTTTAATACGTAAAGTAATTGTTCAAAATGAAGTTTCTGTTCATTTCCAACTACGTAAACCATTACTTCGGGTTTGTAGGCCTTAAATCTCTCAATTCCGGCCACTAAATCCCGTGTAGAATAAATTGTGGTACCATCACTTTTTCGTAAAATTAAAGGTGGTTTATTTGGAACTGGTATTATCACTGCACCTTCACTCATCTCGGCTATACCTTCCTTTAGGAGTTCATCTGCAATCTTTTGACCCTTGTTAAAAAACTTACTCTCACTATAATCTTCTAATTTACTGGTTTTGAGTACCGCATACATTTTTTCAAATTCTTTTAGGCTTAAATTTCTAAAGATTTCCCACGTCTTTCTGATTTTTTTATCTCCTTCTTCTAATTTCTTAAACATGATTTTGGCTTCATCATTTAATTTTGGATTTTTTTCTGCTTCCTCATGAAACTTAACATAAAGACTTAGTAATTCTTTTATTGGATCTTTTGAAATATCTGTTGGCCACATCTCATACGCGACTAAAAGTTTACCAAATTGAGTTCCCCAATCTCCAATAAAATTAAGTCCAATAGTTTTCCAACCCAAAAAATCAAAGATACGTCTAATACTCTCCCCTATGACAGTACTTCTTAAGTGTCCAACTGAAAATGGCTTTGCAATATTTGGTGCTGAGTATTCAACTACTGCGGTTTTGTTTTGTTTCTCAAACTTAGTTAGGTTGGTTAAATTGAATAAAAGTGCATCGTCATCCAAAAAGAAATTGATAAATCCACCGGTTGGTTTGGCGTTTAGTCCCTTTACTTTTATTTGCTCTGCTAAGCTAATTGCTAACTTGTCTGGTCTCTCCCCCTTTGCTTTTGCAATCTTTAGGGGAAGTGAAGTTGAAAAATCTCCAAAATTCTTGAATTCTGCAAATTCAGTTTTATCACTAAATTGACTCAAATTTTTCATTGTTTTATCCACTAAGTTCTCAATGAACACATACTACCAATACAGAAGACATTTTAATCTTCTTGCTTTTTGAAATTTATGAGAAAATTAGCGGCAGATGTAATAATAGTAAAACACGGTAAAATTCTTTTAATTAAACGGGCAGATGAGCCGTTTAAAGGTGAATGGGGACTCCCTGGTGGACATATTGATGAAGGGGAGACAATTGAAGATGCCGCGTTGCGAGAAGCTAGGGAAGAAACGGGGCTAAATGTTAAATTGGAAAGTTTTGTAGGCATATTTTCTGATCCAAAACGAGATCCAAGGGGAACTATTAGTGTTACTTATTCAGCTACAGTTATAGATGGAGAATTAACAGAAAATTCTGAAGTAGAAGACATAAAGTGGTTTGAGATTACCAAATTACCTCCACTTTTTTCAGATCACAAAAAAATAGTTCAAACTTATTTTGGGTATGATTAAACTCATGTTCGATAGCCATATTTACTAAGAAAACTCCTCTTTTTGTGTCATTGATATTCGGTGCGAGTCCAAGTTTGATCAAAAAATTTGGTACAAAAAAAGCTATGTATTTAGGCAGGACTGAAACTGATAATCAAGACTTCTTTGTTGATTCAATTAAACCACACGTAATTTTTATTTGTGGTGCTAGAGGTTCTGGTAAAAGTTATACGATGGGTATAATTGTGGAGGAGCTTGCTCACAAAAATGATGCATTGGCAAGTATTGTTATTGACCCCATTGGTGTTTTCTGGAGTATGAAACACGAGAATAAAGTTGAGAAAGAATTGGAACTTCTTGAATCCTGGGGACTAAAATCGCGTGGTTTTGATAATATTAAGGTATTAGTTCCAATTGGTGCTAAAAAATTACCAACTAAAACCTTTGATGGATACCTTTCAATTCATCCAAGTGAATTGTCTGCAACTGATTGGGCATTTTCATTTGATTTAGATCGATTCTCTCCTGCTGGACTTTTAATTGATAATGCCATACAAAAAGCAGGTGAAAATTACACTATTGATGACTTGGTTCGTGTGGTCTCATCTGACCCTGATCTTCAGAGTAAAGAGCGGGGTTTCTCAAAACAAACTAGGCGTGGTATAATATCAAGACTTGAGAGTGCAAAATACTGGGGTATTTTTAGTGATAAAGCAACACCTCTAGAGAAAATAGCAGTTCCTGGGAGTGTTTCTGTAATTGATGTTTCATTTTTAGAAGAGCCTGTAGCTGCTTTAATTGTTGGAATAATTGCTAGAAAAACACTTGAAAGAAGAAAGCTAGAAAGTAGAAAAGAGGCATTAGGGGAACCTACTACTTTTCCGCCTGTGTGGCTTTTTATTGATGAAGCACACGTTATGATACCAAAGGATAGAAAAACTGCTGCAAGTGACAGTATAATTGAGTATGTAAAACAGGGTAGAAAACCTGGTTGTTCAATTGTTCTTGCAACCCAACAACCAAGTGCAATTAATAGTAATGTATTAAGCCAGCTTGATTTGATGTTCGTACACCAGCTTGTTTTTGCTGATGATATTAAGGCTGTGAGTAAAAGAATACCAGCTGCTATGCCAAAAGAGTGGGACGTTAACTTTATCAGAAAATTAAAGACGGGTCAAGCTGTTGTGGGGGATAGAGAGACAACTCAAACTACTCTTATGACTTCAAGAATTAGAATGAGTCAACATGAGGGTAGAAGTAAATTGGCAGTTGATAAACCGCAAGTAGTGTTACAAATTGATGATCCAACTCCTGAAGAAATTGGTGAAATGACCCCTGGTGAAGAAACACCTACTAAAAAAACGGAAGTCATAGAAGAAAAAGCAGGGGGGCGAAAGATACCTTCAGTTAAACCAATTATGGAACTAGAAGACGCGGAAAAATTGGCAAGAAAACACCTCAAGAAACTTTTGTTTATTGAAACTGAAAAATTTGATGTTAAAATGAAAATTCACTGGCCGTTTTGGGTGGTGCGTGGTGTTGGGTTGGATGGTGAAGTAGAATTCTTGTTTGACGGAATTTTGGGTGAGATCCAAGGTTCAAAGGGTCTTCAAAGGATGTTAGATCTTAATCCATTATCTGCTAGGATTGTCTCAAAGGGTGGTACTTTAGATGAGATTTCAAAGCGTTGTGAAGCAGATCCTAAGATGGTTAAACTTCAATTGAACCGACTAACTAATTTGGGCCTCATCAGGGTTAAAGGAAAAAAGGAGAAAAAATATACACCTCGTCTCGAATTTCCAGAAAAATTACCTGAATTTGATGGTGCTATACGTGATGTGACTCCCGAAGGTAGGATAATGAAGCCCGTTTTTATTCCTGATAAAAAACTATTCAAAATATTGGGGGTAAAACCAACTGAAAAGACCTTGATTTACATGCCTTATGCTCTATTTAGAACTGATTCTAAAAAACAGATTTGGGTTAATTTATCTACACGAAAATTTGAGAAGCGAAAACTTAGATTGAAAATTTGATCTGTTCAACTTTAACTGTTTTTTTCTTAACAACTTTTAGCATAATAAACATTCTCAATAATAAACTTGCAACTATTCCAGACATACTAGATAGTGGTCCTGCTAAAAATTGAAATACTGAAAACATTACAAATGCCATTAAGACCTTAAACGTGCCCTGATATGGCTGTATTAAACTTTCAATTTGTACGTTTAGTGCGTCAGTTAATACGTCTCTTATTACTTTAGTTCTACTAAATCCAATAAACTGGCTTGATAGTTGTGTAAACAGACTCTCTTCAAGTTGAGGTCTTTGATCATTTAGTAAAGTAATACAAGCATTATTTCCTCTACATTGTCCATCAATAGTTTCACTAACTAAAGCATCAAGACATTCTTGACCTGTGTAACTAGGGTCACACCCAATAGCAGGGACAAGAAGCTCAACTGCAAAGCCAGCTACAGTATCTGGTATTTTAAATTCAATTTGAGAATAAATTGCCCCCACTGAAACTAAAATGAAAATTAAGTATCCTGCGTAAGCTGCTTTTGATACTGCGCGCATCTTTGGAATGATCATATTAGTTGTAGCCGTCTTAGCATTGGCCTTTCCAAAAAACGCAAACAAAAAGATGCCTGCTGCTCGTATATCAAAGAGTCCTAAAGCAACTAAAGGTGCTAAATAATATGATTTTAGATTAACCAGGCCTGCAATTTGAATCAATGCACCAAAAAAAACTAAGGCTATAAATCCGAGAATAATACCTAAATTAAAACCCACTGCCACTGGGTTAAAAGTCATAAGAAAAAAACCGGCCACAAAAAGCAAGCCTGCTAATATTTCTTTACCATAATCCACAAAATAATCCGTTTAGAATCTATTTATGGTTTACAGAAATTCAATATCGGATTTTTTAGTTATGCCTAAAACTTCAGGTACAGTTCGATTCATTTGAATTCCTGATTCACCAAGAGCTTTAATTTTTTGGATAATTTTAATTCCGACATCTTCCCCATATAGCTTCTTACCGTGACTCATTCTGTCTAGTAGGTCATCTCTTGCCAATACATGTCTTGTCAAGTCTTCAATTAGACCTTTGTGAGGTGGTACTAGTAAATTGCTTTTAGCTTCATATACAGTCTCAGGCCTATCTGTATTGTATCTAACTGTTAGTGCCGGGAGTCCAAGTTGGTTTAGTTCTTCTTGAAGGCTCCCTGAATCAGTTAAAACTGCAGAACAATTCCCTGATCTGAAAAATTCCATAACGTGTGAATAACTCTTCCACAGAGGGGTAAATAAGAAATTATCAAATTCTTTACTCATATTAATTATTTTATCACGTAAATTATATTTTTTGAGTGCAAACTTAGTTCCAGGCAATTCAACCCAAGCAATTGGTTGTCCTTCTTTTACGAGGCTCTGTACCCCTGAAAACACGGCTTTAAATCTGTCTTCACTCAAATTTGCACGTCTATGGATGTCAACTCTTAACCAATTATCATAGTCTTCTAATTTTGGATATTCTTCAAAAATTGAAACTTCAGGTTTATTTTTTTTAGTATATTCCATCGCATCAACCACGCTGTTTCCAACTACGTATATTCTATCATCCGGAGTTCCTTCCCTAATTAGGTGATCTTTATTGAGTTGAAGTGCTGCAAAGTGAATCTCACTACTAGCACCTGCAACAAAAGTGTCCCATTGTTCTGGGAATGGTTCTTGTCGTGAAATACTCCATTTACCGTCCCACTGATTATCAATAAAAGTTTCAGGGTCTTTGTCAAAGACGGGTGTCATGCCCCTTAAACCAGCTTCATTTTGAGCTACTTTTTTACCTGTGGCAAACATCCAACCTATTGGAAAAACTCCTGCAGCTAAAGTGTCCCCATGAACTACGGGTATAAATTTAGTCTTTGGTGAAAATTCCTTTAACTTTTTGGCAACAAAACCAGTTTTTGCAATAATTTCATAGCCCTTCTCGAGTAAGTCACCTCTAATATTTAGATCAAATGCAATATATTTTTTGATGTTAAATTCTTCTAGCCCAAATCCAAGTAAATTATCGTGATGTTGACCTGTGTTAATTACAATTACAGGTACATTCAGTTTATCTGCAGCTGGTAAAAGACTCCATTGTTTGTAAAAATCAGGTTTTGTGGCAGTAACAATGCACACCACAAATTCTTCTCCTTTAATTTTATCTAACACATCTGTGTTTGTAGTTATGGTATCCACAAAAAACACACTTCTCTGCTTTTTTATAACCTACTAATCTCTTCAATTATTTCTTTGTAAATTACACCTTGAATGTCATCATCCATTGATATATCACTAATAAAATCCTTCTTTAATTTCTCGAAACTATCATTGAGTTCTCCACCTATGTTGATATCTTTACCCTTATCTGCTAAACTCATGGCTTTATGCTCAAAGTCACCCTCTATAGCATTCATTTCTGAAAGAAATCTCCTTTTCATTTTATTATTAAATGAAAAATCAAATACACCCTTGACATCTAGCCTTTTTCTCTTATCTTTAAAAAAATCATTGACTATTTGTCTTGCATCTAGCCGTTTTTCCATGTCTGCCATAGATTACCAAGTATTTTAAACTATTTTACCCTTTTCTTTTAATGATAAAGAAATTCTTCAAAGGCAAGGAAGATGAAATTATTTTTCCTGATATGTCTAGGGCGGTACACAAAAAAATTGCCAAAATTTCAATTTTAAAAATAAAAAAGCCTGAAGATATTTCAAAACTACGAGAAAAAATAGGAATTTTTGATATGCTCCTTGTTGATATAGCGAAGTTATATCCTGGTGAGGAGCGAAAGAGTTTTGTGACAAAACTAAAATTGCTAACACAAAATAATCAAGCTAAAATTTATGGCGTTGATACTAACTGGCTTCTTATAACAAAATATGAAGTTCAGAAAAACTAATAACTTCGTCCCCAATAAAGAGAGTATTTTGCATTACTTGCACAATTAATACATCGCCCACTAACTCCATTTTGGTCAAATGGAATTACGCGTGGTCCACCTTCAACTTTTTTACTTAACTCTTCCTCACAAGTTTCTTGACTACAATGAGGAATTATTGCCCATTTCTTTTGCGTGAGTGCTTTTTTGAGTTCATCTACATTCTTAGTTTCAACTGTATTTTTATCCATATTTTCTTTTAATTTATTAAAAAGTGCAATCTGAATATCATCAAGTTCATCTCTTATTGCTTGTTCGATGTAAATGTTCTTTACGCTGGATTTTTCACCATTATCTCGTCTGACAACAACTACTTTACCTTCCTTTATGTCTCTAGGACCAATTTCAAGCCTTAAAGGTACTCCTTTGACTTCCCAATGATTAAATTTCCATCCTGCTGTGTATTCGTCTCTGCTATCAACTTCAACTCTAAAACCGTGGTTAACTAGTTTTTCTTTTAGTTCTTCCGCTTTTTTTATGATGTTCTTATCTGTTTCTTTGAAAACAATTGGAATTATTACAATTTGAACTGGTGCAACTTTTGGGGGAATTATTGCGCCTTTATCATCCCCATGTGCTAAGATTAAACCTCCAATTAGCCTAGTTGAAGTTCCATAACTGGTCTGCCATGCATAGTGCCATTTTTCATCTTTACCCATAAATTTAACATCATATGGCTTTGAGAAATTTTGACCCAACATATGACTTGTTCCCATCTGAAGGGCTTTACCGTCTGGCATTAGTGCTTCAATAGCATAAGTGTAATCAGCCCCTGCAAATTTATCTGAATTAGTTTTTTTACCTTTAATTACTGGAATTGCAAGTAATTCTTCACTAATCTTTTCGTATCCATCTATTCCCCACTTTGTTTCTTCATCTGCACCTTCTTTATCCTTGTGAACTGTGTGAGCCTCATGCCACAAAAATTCTCTACTTCGCAAAAAGGGTTTAGTCATCTTAGTCTCCCATCGCATAATGTTAGCCCATTGGTTAACTAGAAACGGGAGATCTCTATAACTTTTAATCCACTTACTAAACATTTCATACATAATAGTCTCACTAGTAGGTCTAATTGCTAGTTTTTCTTCAAGTTTATTTTCTCCTGCGTGAGTTACCCAAGCAACTTCAGGAGTAAAACCTTCAAAGTGTTCAGCTTCGCGTTTTAGTAAACTTTCAGGAATAAGAAGTGGAAAATAATGGTTTTTTAGGCCGTGGTTTCGCATAATTGGGTCCCAAAAACCCCTAATTGCTTCCCAAATTGAGTTTCCCCACCACCTCATTACAATTAAGCCTTTGACTGGGGAATAATCTGCAAATTCTGCACGCAATACGACTTGTTGATACCATTCAGAGATATCATCATCCCGTTTAACCGTTATTCCTAAGTCTTCACTCATTTTAGAACGCATCTTAGAAGTTTATAAAATTAAACTCCCCAGTCTTCCCCACGCAGTGGGGCTTCCCCGATTACGGGGCTTTATAACCCTTAAAATTATTTTTCTCTGTGAAAAAGCCTAGTCGTAGTATGAGTGGTGTAGCAGTAATTGCTGTAATGAGTCCCTCCTTTATTTGTCCGGGTGAATGTGTATTCTGCTTTAAAGGACCAAATGCAGCTAAGAGCTACACTGGTCTAGAGCCTTCAGCAAGACGGGCGATAAGACACGATTATGATCCATATGAAATAACATATCACAGAATAAAACAACTTGAACTTAATGGTCACCCGACTGATAAGCTTGATGTGATAGTAATGGGTGGAACTTTTAATTTTCATCCAAGAGACTTTCAAGAGAATTTCGTAAAACGAATTTATGATGCGTGTAACCAAGTTGATTCAAAAACTCTAAAGGAAGCTCAAAAAATTAATGAGACCACTAAAAACCGAATTATTGGGTTGACTTTTGAGACAAGGCCTGATTGGGCAAGTATTGATGAACTTAACTGGATGCTGAGTATGGGTGCGACTAGACTTGAATATGGTATTCAATCAACCTTTAATGACGTTCTTGAGCTAAATAAAAGGGGTCACTTAATTGAAGAGAGTATGAGGGCAACTACTGATGCAAGAGACCTTGGCTATAAGATTAATCACCACATTATGCCTGGTTTACTTGGTTCAACTAAAAAGAAAGATCTTGATACTTTTAGAACTGTATTTTCAGAAAAACTAATGCCTGATATGATTAAAATTTATCCAACTCTCGTTATTGAAGGTTCAGAACTTTGGGATCTATACAAATTGGGTTGGTATAAACCCTTAAGGGATGAGGATGCTATTGAGGTTATTTCGGCGGCTAAAGCTTTAGTTCCACCTTGGATTCGTGTCATGAGAATTCAGAGAGATGTCCCTGCAACAGAAATTATAGATGGCGTTAAAAAAGGTAATTTAAGAGAGCTTGCATGGAAAAAAATGAGACAAAACGGGACTAAATGTCGATGCATAAGGTGTAGGGAAGCTAGACTTGAAACAGATCTTAATCCAAAACTAATTAGACAAGACTATGAAGCTGGTGGTGCTACTGAAGTTTTTTTAAGTTTTGAAGATGAGAAAAAGGACAAACTTGTTGGATTTTTACGTCTTAGACTCTTAAAGCGATTTTTGAGGCCAGAACTAAAGGATTCTGCAATGGTTCGTGAAGTGCGCGTCTTTGGACCTGAAGCTAAAATAGGCAGTGATGGAGTTTGGCAACATAAAGGCTATGGTAAAAAACTTCTTATTGAAGCTGAAAAAATTACAAAAAATGCGAAGTACTCTAAACTTTCTATTATTTCTGGGGTGGGAGTGCGTGAATACTTTAGGAAATTTGGGTATGAACTAAATGGTCCATACATGACTAAAACCCTGTAAGCACCACCAATACCCCTTAATACTAAAGCTTTTTTTAATTAAATTTAAAAAAAAATACGTCCCAAAAACATTTTAAACGCTTCAATTATCTCTTAGAATGAGTGACTTGGTCCGAATGCTTAGTAAAGTTAGCTATAAGGAATTAGCAAAAATTTGTGGCGATTATGAATTATCAAAGAGTGGTAAAAAAATTGACTTGGTTCAAAAATTAGTTGCAGCTGTACCTGAAGAAGAACTACGTTCAAAAATAATTGAGTTTATGGGTATTGCTAAAAAAATATTAGAACATGATACAGTTCCAAAACATACACTTCTTACACTTGAAAAGATTGCTGAAGTCACTAAAAAATTTGGAATAAAAAAGTGGCAATTACCAAAAATTGTTGACAAAGATCCTATTGTAATTTTAGCGGGTGCACGACCTGGGGATGTTATGGAAATTATGAGAAAAAGTGAGACTGCTGGGGAATCTAAGTATTATAGGCTTGTAGTCCGAGGCGACTAAAGAAGAAGCTTAAAAGTAACTCTCGTTACTTTTTGTCATGGGTGTGGTTAAACCTGCTTTGATAGCTTTTTTGATTGTATTGTCCATATACGTTTTTTTTGATCAACCCAAAACAGTGGGTTTAATGATAAATCTGCCTGAAGCATATGACGGTTATACTCTCTTTTCCCCCATCTATTCTAATGTGACGTATTTAATCGATAATTCTGGTGAAATAATTTTTGAGTGGGATGCTAAAAATCTCCCGGGTAAAATGGCATATCTTTTAGACAATACAAATTTACTTCGAACTGAAATATTCCCTGATTTTTATCAGGAGCAGTATTTTCACTATGGTGGTTCTGGGGGGAAACTAAAAGAATTCACCCTGGATGGTGAAGTAGTCTGGGAGTTCACATATTCAAATAAAACTCATCTTCAGCACCACGATTTAGAAGTTATGCCTAATGGGAATATTTTACTCATTGCGTGGGAAAAAAAGACTAAAGAAGAAGCAATTAGCGCAGGACGTAATCCTGAACTGATTAGTGAAAATGAAAGTG
The DNA here is from genome assembly GCA_018220935.1 of Candidatus Altarchaeota archaeon. GTDB lineage: Archaea > SpSt-1190 > SpSt-1190 > SpSt-1190 > SpSt-1190 > JAAOXX01. The sequence continues at coordinate 16,149 of JAAOXU010000015.1, forward strand.
AAATATGGCCAGATCACTTGGTTGAAATTAAACCCATAAGGCCAAATGGGGGTGAGGTAGTCTGGGAATGGCACCTCTGGGACCATGTAATTCAGGACTTTGATCCTACAAAGGAAAATTATGGTGTTGTGAAAGATCATCCTGAGTTAGTGGATATAAACTATGTCTGGGAGTACTCCCTTCATGGTAATATGGCTGATTGGGTACATCTTAATTCAGTTGATTTTAACGAAGAACTGGACCAGATAATTATGAGTTCACCTTCTTTTAATGAAGTCTGGATTATTGATCACAGTACTACGTCAGATGAGGCGGCTACTCACACGGGTGGAAAAAGTGGTAAGGGGGGTGACTTACTTTATCGATGGGGAAATCCAAGAACATACAGGGCTGGTGATCTTTTTGATCAAAAACTCTTCATGCAACACGATGTGCAGTGGATAGATTCAGGACTACCTGGTGAAGGAAATATTTTAATTTACAATAATGGTTGGAGAAGACTTGATGAAAATTATTCTTCTGTAATTGAATTTAGTATTCCAACAAAAGGTGGTGAATATTTCTTGGACGCGAGTGGTACATATGGACCTAAAGATTTAGTCTGGGAATACTTTGCCAAAAACAAATCTAGCTTTTATTCCCCAAAAATCTCGAGTGCGCAAAGACTTCCCAATGGCAATACTTTAATTGATGTTGGTGATTTTGGTGTTTTCTTTGAGGTGACTCCTGATAAAAAAGTTGTATGGAAATACATTAATCCATATACTCAATTGGGAAAAACTAAACAAGGTGATGAAATCTCAAGTAACAAATATAGTCAACATAATGCCGTTTTTATGATAAAAAAATATCCACTTTCCTTTTTTGAATAAAGGAAAAGGAACCCCGACAACCATCAAGATTTCCCGACTTCATGTCAGTACAGTCATGACCGCACCAAGGCTTAACTTCTGTGTTCGGAATGGGAACAGGTGTTTCCCCTGGCCTATGACCGTCGGAGCATACTAATCTGGCTTTCACAGTTTATAAGTTTTCTTAAATTAAAACTAAAGAATTTAAAACTGAAAGGTGCCAACAAATTTCTTTAAACCTTCAGTTCAGTGTTTTTTGTGGCTGTTCCAAGGCATGTAGCAATAATTCCTGATGGTAATAGAAGATGGGCTAAAAATCCACTAAAATACAAAGAAGCATATGATTTGGGTGGCCAAAACTTAATTGATATTGTTACTTACTTTTTTGATGCTGGTGTCGATTATGTCAGCTTTTACGCCTTTTCATTGAAAAATTTTAGCAGGGGGGATACTGAAAAAAAACTAGTTACTAATTTAATGAGAAATTATCTACCTAAAATGAAAGCGTTAATTAAACAAAAAAATTTACGCGTAATCTTTGCAGGAAAAATTGAACTATTTCCAAAAGATCTTTATGATGAGTTTACTAAATTAGAAAACCAAACTAGTAGTGGTAAAAAAACCATTATACCTTTAATTGCATATTCTGGAAAAGATGATCGTAATCAGGCAGCAAAAAAATGGGTAGGTGCTGGTATGAAAGGTGATGTTGATGATTACTTATATGCGAGTAAAGCGCCTGGTATTGATTTACTAATTAGGACTGGGAATGTATCTAGGACTTCTGGATATTTACCTGCTCATAGTGAACAGGCTGAACTTTATTTTTTAGAAAAGTTTTGGCCTGATTTTTTAGTCGAAGATGCAAAGCAAGCTCTAACTGAATATAATGCTCGCGAACGTAGATTTGGCAAGTAGCTATTCAACTGACTTTTTGATGTACTCTTTAGCTTCACTGGCATTTTTCCAATCCTTTAATTTTACCCATTTTCCAGGTTCAAGATCTTTATAGTGCTCAAAGAAATGCTTAATTTTGTCTTTAGTAATTTCAGGTAAATCTGATATATCTTTAATATCATCAAAACTTTTGTCAAGTTTACTTACCGGAACTGCTAATACTTTTTCATCCATTCCAGCTTCATCTTCCATAATAAGCATACCGATGGGTCGACTTCTTATGACTGCACCTGGATAAACTGGTTGGTTACCTAAAACTAATACGTCAACTGGATCTCCGTCGTCTGCATGAGTCTTTGGAATAAACCCATAATTAAATGGGTAGTACATGGCAGTAAATAGAAATCTATCTACAAATATTGCACCACTTGCTTTTTCAACTTCATACTTAACTGAGGAATTTGCAGGAATTTCAATCACGACATTTATATCCTCAGGAACACTTTTACCTACGCTTAGTTTGCTAACATCCATTATACACATTTGTTTACTAGTTTTTAAAACTAATTTTGTTTTAGTCCTTTTTCTAAAAGAAAATGTGAACAAAACGATATATATCCTGATATACTAACTCTTTTGTGGAGTTCCAGATAACTATTGCAGGAGAGGCAGGGCAAGGAATTGCGCGCTCAGCTGACTTAGTTTCTAGGGATTTTGTTTCTCGTGGTATGTATGTCTTTAATTATCGTGACTACGGATCGCTAATTAAGGGTGGTGAAAATTTTAACATATTACGAATTAGTACCAAAAAAATTCATAGTAATAATTGGAAAAATGATTATCTTGTTGCTTTTGGGAGGTTTTCAGACCACCACTTACAAAAAATGAATAAAGACGGAATATCAATTGGTACACTCTCAAAAATTAAAAATAAAGTGGATGCATATGCCATTGCACGAGAACTTAAGGCACCACCCATTGTGATAAATTCAGTGCTACTAGGTGCACTATACAAATCAATGAATCAACCACTAAAGGGTCTACTAAAACAAATGGAAGTTTTTGGAAAAAAAGCTAAAATTAATCAAAAAGCTGCACAACTTGGATATGATAGGTACCAAGGGGATACTAAACACATTATTGTTCCAAAACAAAAAAACAAAAAATACTTTGTTAGTGGGAGTGAGGCTGTTGCATATGGTGCTGTAGCGGCTGGAATTGATTTATACCTAGCTTATCCTATGACTCCGGCTACTCCTATTTTACACATTCTAGCTAATCTAAAAGGTCATAATATTAGTGTAGTTCAGCTTGATAATGAAATTGGTGTTGCCAATGGTGCACTGGGCGCTAGTTATTCGGGAGCTACTACTATGGTTGGAACTAGTGGTGGTGGTTTTGCTCTTATGGGTGAAGCTCTAAGTTTACAGGGAATGAGTGAAGTTCCAATGGTAGTATACTTAGCAATGAGACCTGGTCCAGCTAGTGGTATACCAACATATAGTGGACAAGGTGACTTGAAATTTGTTCTTAATGCAGGTCATGGTGATTTTTCTAAAATCGTAGTGGCACCTGGTGACCCTGTTGAAGCCTTTGAGAGAACTGTTGAGGCTGTTTATTTATCAAATAAGTACAATGCGCTTACTATCATTTTAAGTGATAAACATCTAGCTGAAAGTAATTATACTCTTGACAATGCTCCTAGTTTTACGGTAAAACCAAGTAGGTTCTTAGTGAAGCCAAATAAGAAATTTAAATCATACAAAATTACTAAGGATGGTGTCTCACCTAGAGCACCTGCGGGATCTGGATTAATTAGGGCTACAAGCTATGAACATGATGAATTTGGTTATACTACTGAAGATCCAAAAGAAATCAATAAAATGGTTGAAAAAAGATTGGTTAAAGCTAAAACTCTTGAAAAAGCAGTGAGTAAACTAAAGCCCATTAAAACCTATGGTAGGGGACATGATTTGATTGTTAGTTGGGGTTCTACTAAAGGGGCTATAATTGATACACTAAAAGAGGTTGATGCTAAGTTTTTACAAATCTGCTACCTTAAGCCTTTCCCGAGTAGAAAAGTAAAAGCGTTACTTGAATCTGCAAGGCGAGTAGTTGTGGTTGAAAATTCAGCCACCGGTCAGATTGCTGATGTTATAGCAGAAAATACGGGCTATATTATTGATAAAAAAATACTAAAGTATGATGGTAGACCATTTGGTCACGAAGAATTAGTTAAGAGTTTAAGGAGGGTACTAAAATGAAACTAAAAAATATGGGAACTCCGGTTGCAAATACTTGGTGTCCAGCTTGTCCTAACTTTTTAATATTATCAAGTGCAAAAAAAGCAATCCTTGAATTAGTAACTGAAAAACATGCTAAACACAACGATTTTGTTGGAGTTACTGGTATAGGATGTCATGGTAAAATTTATGATTATATCAATATCGGTGGATTCTATGGACTGCACGGCAGAGCAATTCCTGCTGCAACTGGTATAGTTTTAGGGAATCCAAACTTGAAAGTCATTGCCTTTGCTGGTGATGGGGATGCATATGCTGAAGGTATTAGTCACTTCATTAATTCTGCGAGGATGAATCCAAACTATGCCCTTTTTGTGCACAATAACAAAGTATTTGCTTTGACTACTGGTCAAATTACACCTACTTCTGAAAAAGGATATAAGGGTAAAAGTACGCCGGATGGTAACCCATTTCCGACTATTAATCCATTGGCACTCGCACTTCAGGCGGGAGCTAGTTTTGTTGCTAGAGAATACGCCCTTGATATAAAAAATCTGACTGCTACTATGAAAGCCGCCATAAAACACAAAGGTTTTGCGTATGTTGACATAATTCAGCCTTGCTTAACTTTTCATAACTTTTCTGATTATGTTAAAGACAAGATGTATCGTATAAAACCCAGTAAAAACCTTGAATCTGCTATAAAGACTGCATCAACTTGGGACTATTCTCTTAATCCAAAGGCAAAAATCCCTGTCGGAATTTTCTACAAAGAAAATAGACCTACTTTAGGTGAAATGTTTGATACAAAGGCTTGGCATAAGGTTAAAAGAACCTCGAATCTGAAGCTTTGGGACACTTTGAGAGTTAAATAATTTTGATTAATAGGAAGCTTTTTATCCCTTTAATGGTGGTTTTTTAAGTGGTCAAACGAGGACGGGTCGCGATTGTGGGATCAAAAACCTTAGAAAAGGTTTTAATGCCTGAATTTTCAAAGACATTCCTATCTGCGGTCTTTTTTGATCCTAATACTATAAAATTGACGGCGGGAAAAGAGTTGACTGCCACTTCTAACAAATTTAATTTAATTAATTTTGACTACGTATTATTACTCCCTGACGACTCAAATAAGGAGTTTTATTATACGCTTGCAAAAATTTTAGAAAAACATACTAAAGTTTCAATACCGAGTGATTCTCTCTTTGGTTTTTGGAATCGTCCAATTTTACTAAGTAAAATTTCAAAGGCAGTGCCGGTTAGGAGAACTGCTGCTATATCACAGAATGCTGCGGCAGATTACATTAAAAATGATTTTAAGTTGCCTGTAATTTTGACTACTCCTGGTGGCAAGAGGGTGTATGTGAGTAATGAGGAGACTCTTAGAAACGTATTGTCTTTATTTTCAGCAGGTCACTTGGTCTCAGTTCATGAGCCCATAAAAAAGGCAGAAGTTCATGTAACCTTTTTTAGTGAAAATTCTTCAATTGGATATTATCGGGTTGGTGACAAACGCGTACCAAACAACCTAAATTCAAATTTAGTTGAGATGGGTAAACGAGTAAGAAAAGTTCTTAATGCTGATTTTCTCTCAATTTTATTTGTAAAAATTGATGGTAATTATTATGTTTCAACTATAAAACTAAATCCGCGGTTTGATTTATTTAACAAAGTACTTGGTAAAGATTTAGTTAGAATTATGGCAAGTGAAATTTCAAATAAGATTGTTGCACCTGATGCTGTTGCAGTTGCCGATGGTTTTATCAAGAAACTTGTACGTGGAATGGAAAAATTTGGAGAGTGGATAGGTAATGAAATTAGCAATATTAGGCCCTCTAAGTAGGAGTTATGAAGAAATAAGGCTTCTAGAAGAAGCAACTAAGCGTTTTAGTAGTGTTAGCTATTTTCCCATACCTCAGGTGGTAGTTGAGATGGAAGGTGAAAGTTTTAAGTTGACACACAAAAACAAAAACTTACTTGACTATGATGTTATTTTACCTCGAATGCCAAGATCTTACAAGACTTTTGGAACCACCTTACTTCACTTCCTAAATAAAGCCGGTAAATCGTTACCAATTGAACCTTGGGCAGTTGTCGCTAGTCATAATAAATTTTTAACATTGGCTATGCTTCAAGAAGGCGGGATCCCAATTCCAGAAACTTATATGGGATTAAAAAGGGGTGTAGTTGAAGATGTATTGTCAACTATGAATTACCCAGCAGTCCTAAAACTTTTGTATGGTTCTATGGGTGTTGGCGTTATGTTTGCAGATTCAAAACAGTCGGCAATTAGTATAATTGATGCTATGGAACGTTTCAATGAACCAATTTTTGTTGAAGATTTTATCCCACCTGGGAATGTTGACATACGTGCATATGTAATAAACGGCAAAGTTGTTGCTAGTATGAAGCGTATTGCAAAAGAGGATGAGAGACGTGCTAATATTGGTATGGGTGGAGAAGGTCATGTTTACAAATTAACTAGTAAAGAAAAAAAGCTAGCACTAAAATCTGCTGAGCTTATGGGTTGTAAAATTTGTGGTGTTGATATTATGCCAAGTCCGGATGGTCCAGTAGTAATTGAGACTAATGTTAATGCTCAATTTAAGGGAATTGAAAAAGCAACCAAAAAGAATATTGCAGGCAATATTATTGACTTTTTAGCAAGGGGTGTTTAATTGCAAAGCAAATGGATAGGAAAATCAATCGAATATCATATTGGAAAAGAGCCCATTTTATTTGTTGCACCTCATAGGGGGGAGATCCAAGTTGAAATTAAAGACGGTGACAAGACAAGAAAAATTCAAATTGGTGAAGTTGGAACTGGCCATCTTGTAAAACTAGCAGCAAAAGAAGTTGGGGGTTCATATATTGTGGTTTATGTTCCAAGACTTAAAGCCGACTTTGCAAGAGACCCTAAACTTTTAGGGAAGGGTGAAACATTTAGACAGAAGTTACATGGAAAAAAATTCTGGTTTGAAAGTCATAAAGATACTAAATACAAAAAAATGATTGACGATTTTCATAAATTAATACGAAAAATAAATCCTAAGTTCGTAATTGATATACATAATATGGGTAGTAGTAACGAGGATGCAAGACTTGGTTTTGGGAAAGATAGAAGATACATTAATGGCACGCGTAATGCACTTCAGTTTAGGGATGAGCTTGTCAGTAGGCTTGATGAAAAGATGCATATACTTGTAAGTAAGACTGAACTTACGGGTGAGAGTGAATATATTTTGTATAAATATGAAAAAGGTAGACTTGCAATGTTAATTGAATTATCCAGTTCCTTGGGTCTTAATAGAAAAAAAGGCGTGTACGATGAGAAGTTTCAAACCCTAATTAAAGAAGTTGCAAAATTAGCAAGAGAGTGGATTACAAAAGAAAACCTGCAATAGTAAGCCCAAAACTACTAAGTCCTGAAGTTATTACTGAAACAGTATACCAAAATCGTAGAGTTTTTTCACTCTTATCTGAAATTATGTAAATCTCTCCGTCCCCCATCATTAAGTCTTTCCAACCCTCAACTGATGTTGCATCCTTTACAAATGGATTGTCTTTGATATTACCTATAATAAAAAGTTCTTGATTTGGTTTAACGACTGTTTCCGTTTTTGTTACACTAATACCCCTCTTAACTGTGCTCTTAGTGCCAAAAGCTGCACCCTTAGTGTCACACAGAAGTTGACCCGTTCCATCGTCAAGATAAAAATATCCGTCTTTTCTATCAACTTTAGCATTTGTTATAAGATTAGTCTTGTAACTCCTGTTTTTACTGTGAATTCTATATTCATATGCATAGCATTTAGTCTTTGTCAGTGGACTGATTAATTTAGTCTCACCAACTGTCTTACCTTTAATTTCAGATAAACCAATTGCGACTGATCTAATTTTTGAAGTAGGAATGGCTTCTAAGAAATTTTTAACCTTATAAGAAATAAATAAGAGAACGACGGATAAAGCTGCCCCTATTCCAAAAACCCATGCTTCACCCATCTCTCCGTACATATGCAATGTACCCCAAACTACTGCAAGTTGGAGTCCTAGTGTTGAGTAAGGTCCAAGTTTAGAAAGAAATTTTAACATCTTTCTTTTCCTCTGCACTCGCCTTAAACATCTCTTTTTCTTTAAACCCTGTTAGACTTGCAACTAAAGAAGAAGGTATACTCTGAACCTTATTATTAAACTCAAACACAGTTGAGTTGTAACCTTCTCTCCTATCACTGATTTCGTTTTCAAGGGAACTAATTCTCCCCTGAAGGTGTTTGAAGTTTTCATTGGCTTTTAAGTCTGGATAATTTTCTGCAACAGCAAAAAGATTCATGAGTGGTGCATTCATCTGTGAATTCACTGCTAACTTTTCTTGAGTTGTGGCTGCCCCTTCAAAGGCCTTTCGTAACTTAGTGACTTCCATTAAAGTTTTCTTTTCATATTTTTTATATCCTTTTATGGTGTCAATAAGTTTACCAATTTCATCATACCGCTGCTTTAACATAACATCAATATTTGACGCAGCCCTACTAATGCTGTTTCTCATGACAATAAAGCCATTATATGCCATTACAAAATATAACAAAACTAGGCCGCTTGCGACCCCTAAAATAATTCCTAAAACCATAATAAACTAGGGATGTGTACCTATTTATCTTTTATTTCTATAGCAACAGGTGCGTGATCTGAGCCTAATACATCTTTCATGATCCATGCCTTTTTTAGACTAGCTTCAAATTCTTTATTAACCACAAAATAATCAATTCGCCACCCTATGTTTTTTTGCCTTGCACTAAACCGATAAGTCCACCAACTATAATCTTCGCTTTTTGGGTTTTTTAATCTAAAAGTATCAAGATATCCGGCATCTAAAAGTTCATTCATCCACTCTCTTTCTTCTTTAGTGTACCCTGAATTCCCTTCATTGTTTTTTGGCCTTGCAATGTCTTGTGGGGTATGAGCAACATTTAGATCTCCACACAAAATTACAGGTTTAGTTTTTTTAAGTTTATTCAAATGTTTTAACATCAAGTTATTAAACTCTAACTTGAAGTCGAGTCGAGTTAACTCCCTTTGCGAATTTGGAAAATATGCATTGACAAGATAAAATTCGTCAAACTCTAGGGTTGTTACTCTCCCCTCTTTGTCAAACTGCGCTTCACCTAATCCATGAGTATAACTTCTTGGTTTTATTTTGGTAAATATGGCAGTTCCCGCATAACCTTTTTTTTCGGCTGGGTTCCAAAACACTTTGTAATTAAAACCAATTGGAAAGTGTGGAACTTCATGACTTTTAATTTCTTGTAAACCTATAATGTCTGGTTTTTCTTTTTCTAAAAATTCATAAAAACCCTTTTTCACAGACGCCCTAAAACCATTAACATTCCAAGAGATTAGTTTCACTTAAAACATCATCTGATAAGTTAATATATTTTCTGACGAATTATTTTTTAGGACTAAAGAATACTTTAGTCAAACAACGTACGTTATATAGACAGAAATCGAACCCCTTATATACGTTCGATTTATTCTAAAAGAATGGGTGGTATTGATGATATCTACATCTATTTGCCTAATTATTATTTAGATATAGATGAAGGTACTAAAGTTTTTGAGAAAAAAAAACAACCCCACGTTTCTATGACTGCTGAAAAATTTAAGGGCCTGGTCTCAAAAGGTTTAGGTGTGACCAAAATATCTGTAGCATATGGTGAGGATGTCACATCAATGACACTAAACGCCTTTGAAAAATTATCTGAGGCTGTTGATTTTAGTGATGTAACTCGTGTTATTGTGTCTTCTGAAACGCCTGACGATTTATCAAAACCAAAGTCGTCTAAAATACCTGGGCGTTTTGGTGTTGGCAATAATGTAATTGCATATGATACTTATTTTGCTTGTTTAGCTGGGGTTGCAAGTCTAGTGGATTCAGTTAAAATTTATGACTTGTCTGGTGAAAAAACTGCAGGGGCTGCAGGAGATATTTCTGAATATAGTCTAAATAGTGATAATACTTCAATTTCTGCAGATCTTACTGGTGGTGCTGGTGTTGCTGCCTTTAAGGTTGGTGAGGGTGATCTTTTAGGTGTGGGGGAAAGTGGGGTTTATACCTCAGACCAATATGACTTTTCTAAGCCAAAAGTTAGTACAAGTACTAGTGGGACTCTAGGTGAACCGGGTTTTGTTGAAACTGTCAATTTCACACAATTTCCAGTTGTATTTGGTGGTTTTTCTGAATTAATTTACTTTAAACATGTTGGTGAAGCGTATCGTAATTTAAAATCAAAAATTAATTCAAATCTCAGTGATTTCAAACTTGTCGCATTTCATATTCCATATCCAGGTATAACAAAACACGCCTTTAGATATTTACAGGCAATTGATAATGGCACTGATGGTGAAATAACCGACATTTTAGATTCACTCACCCCTCTTGATAGTTTTGAGACGAGTTTAGATCTTGAAACTTATTTATCGAGTGAAGTTGAAATTAAAAGAAAACACACTAAATCGAGACTCAAGGAGATGTTTAGTACTAAAACTGATCAAGATCTTTATGCGTCTCTTGTAGGACCAACACTAACGTACTCTGCGGAAGTAGGTAATCTTTATACTGGGTCAACTTTCCTTTCAATTGCAAGTGGGCTAGTTCATGGGGATTATAGTGCTGATGATAAAATTTTAACAATTGGATACGGCAGTGGCTCTAGTGCAATTGCTACTGAGATGACTATTACTGAAAAGACTAGAGATATAGCTAATGGTTGGGATTTAGGAAAACGAATGGAGTCAAGACAACAACTAACAGCTGAAGAATACTTAGATTATAGAGACAACAATATTTCAAATTCAACCATGTTAGATCAATGGTCACTTAATTGTGCCTTGGATCAAGGTATTCCAATATATGCAAAAATATAAAAAAAGGTCCTGCCGGATTTTTTACGGCAAGGATTTTATTTTATTTGAATACTTTCATTAAAGGTTTTGACATGGCTAGTGCACCTAGTGCTGCATACCAGTACCAATCTAGACTAAGTATTGGGGTCCAGAGTTTTGCAATCATTAAAGTGAATGCCGCCACACTGAGTTTTATTGCTTTTATGTCCCAAATATCTAATGTCTTAATTTTGTTGTTTGCCCATTCTATATATCCACTTAACATATCTTTAAGGCGAGTTTTGGGTATTTATGCGTTTTACTAAAAATTTATACTGTGTATGAACGCATATTGGGGGTGTATTCCCCACGGCTTTCAAGAACCTGCTTTGTTACAGCTAACCACTTATTACTTTGATACATGTCCTCAACGGTCCAAATTCCCCACCACGCTTTTTCTCCACTATCATTTCTTTGCTGTGCAAGTGAGGGTTCCTCAATCATCTTTGGTTCGTGATATTCAACAATTCCTGGGCTAAGATACCAACCCCAGTCTTTTTTACTTCTATAATCTTTTCTGCTGTGACGTCTTACTCGAATTAAGTTTTCACCCTTAAATTCTAAACCCATAGCTTTTACTACGTTTCTTACTGCGATGTCTTGTATGTGTGTTGAGTTTGATTCTTGATGTGTATAATCGTGTTTAGAATTAATATTACTAATATTGTTATCATATACGTCTGAAGCACTTTCTAAAAGTTCTTTCCAGATTTCTGGATTCTTTTTGGCGTGTTCTAAATAGGCTCCTTCATATTTCTCACAAATCTCTAAAAAATCAAGTATTTGGTCCCCATATGTCCAAATTCGGTCCCAATTGTCTTTTCCGTAAATATCATTCCATAGTTCGTGTCTTTTAGCTTTAGATTTACCTGAAAAACCTGGCCTTTCAACTAAAACCCATTCAGTCATATTCACAATATTACAAGGTTCTTTTTAGTTTAAGAAACTACCCATCAGTAACTATATAAGATAAAAATTCCTTAGTCTTTAATGGGGTCTAATGGGTCTGTGGGTGAACTTTTTAATGATTGGGACAAAAAGGGAATGACCAAAAAAGATGTTGTAGTACAAAGATACAAAGATATGTTTGAAGGCCACCCTTTGGATGAAATACATGTTGATATTTCACCTTTTGAGGGTATAGACCGCATAGATAAGTTTCCTATTGGTGCTAAAACATATGATTATGACCGCGATGCGGCACATCTAAAGTATCAAACGATGTCCCCTTCAATAAGCAGTAAAATGAGAGTAATATCTGAAGAACTTAATATTGACTTTTCAGAAACTGATAATTATCGAGACGTCAGACGAGTCCTTAATGAACTAGGGGAAAAGCACACTAACCCAAGTATACTCATTTGGGGTCCACGCATAGTTCAATCTTACCTCAAAAGAAAACTTTTCTTAAAAAAACCAACCACTTTTTTTGTTAGAAAAGACGATAATGGTTTTAGCCAATTATCTATTGATGGTGATGATGTTAGGAGATTTCAAGAATCTGTTACTGTTGATGAAAAAACCACACTTTCAACTCACGTAACTCAGTTGAGTGTTAATGATGTTGTTGTGAACGTTATTTATTTTCCCATTATACCTTATGGGCAGTTAGCTCAAGATGTAGTTAGTGCTTTCAAACCACAAGTAGTTATACCCGTGTCATCTGCTGGATATTTTGGGGATCTGAATCAAAATTCTGCACTTCCAATAAAAACACTCCTACATTATCAAGACGGTAACCTTATTGATGTTGGAACTATTTCAAATAACGGCATTATTGATATCACGGTTGATAGTCCTATTGAGGAAGATGAACGCTTTAGGGATACCGTTACGGAATATTTTGACTCTCTAGTTTCACACGGAAATTTAAGTACAAAGTATCGTGAGGTGACGGGTAATTTGACTGATGAACCTATTCGAGTAACTGTTGGTTGTGAGAATGCTCACGCTCAATATGGTCTCTCAGATAATTCAGATGCTAGATTATTTCCTTTGAGTTATGCAACTGACAATATTGCAACCCTCGAACCATATGATGGTGTAACTGCTAATAGGGGTGGTAAGAAAAATGTGTGTGATGATTCTCTTGCAATTGTAAGAGCCTTGGCATATGAATTGGCACTTGAGGGAAAAATGTTCTAATTTTCACAACTTAAATGTGAAAAGAAATTTCTAAATTGGATTGTATCTAAATTCTGAATGGATAAATTGTCTGAGAATAATGGTTCATCTAACTTTGTAACGCTTTTAATTTTAGCTACAATTGTTGGTGGATTAATTGTTGCACTTATCTATATTTTAAAAAATTTATGAATTAGTTTGATTTAACACAAAGTCAATAAGACTACTAACTAATTCTTTTACATATTCGTTCTTGAATTCATAATCATCATACGCTGTGCTAATTATTGTTCTTGCTTGCATTTTTGATTCATCAACTGCCCCTGAATCTAAAACATATTGCTTAACCATTTTAACGTCCTCATACGCGCGAGACTTTTTTGAGTATATGTTAATTAATTCGTCATATTTTTGTGGGTTGTCGTCTTTATAGATTTCAAGTGCTTTTAAGAGTGGTAAGGTCTTTTTACCTTCTAAAATGTCTGTTTTTGTGTCTTTTGTTGGGTTATCACTCCAGGTACTCAATACATCATCCATAATCTGAAAACTAACTCCTAATGCGTTTCCAATTTTTCTTAAGCCTGGATTCCTTTTTCCAATAACTGAAGTGTATCCGTTTTCGAGTGAGAATCCAATTAAACTTCCCGTTTTTCCCAAAATCATGTCCATGTATTCATCTTGAGTTGGCATATAGTCACTTTGGCTCCACAATAAATCTAGATGTTGACCTTTTGCAAGTTCAATACACATATTGTAATACGCGTTCCTAACTTCTTGATGTTCTCTATTAATCAATTTACCTGCTTTAAAATAGAGATAATCTCCTACATTGTTGGCGAGTTCTTCCCCGTACATTTCATGTAAGGTTGGTTTCCCTCTCCTAGTTTTTGAGTGATCTTCAATATCATCATGAATAAGTGTTGCAGTGTGTAATACCTCAACTGCGGGTGTTAGCTTAGTCAACAATTTTTCAATTAACTGTGCATATTCATTTGATTTATCGTCTACCATCCCTGCTTCATATCCCCCAATTAGTGTTAGTATTGGCCTTATGAGTTTACTATCTCTTAAAAAATACTCATTACTCATTTTTTCTAAGTCTGGATCATCTTCAATTAAATTGGTTAAAATGAGTTGCTTAATCTGTGGTCCCTTTGACTTTGAAAATTCTTTTATTTTTGATACTGTTTGAGGGTCTTGAAAATTTTGGATTGCTTTAAGTTTGCTAACCACTTAATTTTGCTGTACGGACCTATATAAAAATTTGTTTTAAAAAAAAGTAAGAAAAAAAGAAAAAAATAACCATGAACTCTTCTGAAGAGCGAAAGCCACCTATAGGACAAGCCTACGGGTTTACCTCTTTCTCTTCATGAAACAGTCTTTACAATAAACAGGTCTATCACCTGAAGGCTTGAATGGTACTTCGCATTCCTGTTTACACTCAGCACATGTTGCTTTATGCATTTCTCTCGGACCGCCGAAGTTTCTTCCGCCTCTAAAGTCTCCCATTTGGATTTCCTCCTAGATTCAGGTGTTTTTTATGCTTTATAGACTTATCTACCCTTGTGTCCGTCCTTTATTTATTGCTAATTGGGACTCTCTAAGTCTCTTTAATTGCAGTTATTACTGTATTTTTCAATAAAATTTGAAAGCTGAGTTTTAATCATTCCACTTGTGTTTTGGGTTTCTTGGAATTATAATCCAAGCAACTAAGTATGCTGGAATTCCAATACCCCAAAAAAGAGTAGATACGACCCAAAATAAGCGTACTATGGTAGGATCCGTATCTAAGTACTCAGCAATTCCTCCACATACCCCACCAAGAATTTTTTCTTTTCCGGAACGGTAAAATCTTTTTACTATAGTTTTAGATGATTTTTTAACTATTTTAACACTTCCATAAAACAGGAAGCGAAGTAGTACTAAAACATATCCAAAAGCAACTATACCAATAAAAATAGTCCAAAAATTCCAAGTTATAATGTTTGAGATTAAGAGTAAAATTGCGCTATTAATGTCAACATTTGCAATTTCAATAAACTGTACTCCGACCCAAAGTGCCATTGAAATTTCAAGCGCAACTAAAAGTGGATAAATTGGTAGTATACTTACTTTGTATTCGTTACCTAGATATGACCTCATACCTGAAAACAAAGCCATCGCAAAAAGTAAACCTAAATTATTGACTAAAAAGTCGCTTAATCCAAGTAAAAAACCAATACCAGTTACTGTCCCAAAGTAAACCAATAACCAAGAGGCAATCAACAAAATAAACACACTAAAAATACTTGCAATGAAAGGACCTACAATATTTGAGTTTACGAAACTTTGTCTACATTGGTGATTATGTGATCTTGTTTCACCAAAGTCTTCAATCTTTTTACCCAACGATTTAATCTCTGATCTAAAGTCTTCAAGATTTTGTTTTAGTTCATCATTTTTGGTTTTTTTGACCACATGCTACTTCAGTTTTGTAAGTATTAATGTTTTAATATAGCTTATTTGTTTTTTTTAAAGACGTGAAAAAACGATTTAAAACGACGTTTTGTTTTAGTTTATGTCTGTTGTTTACTCTGACGAAATAAAACCGTTTGATGAAATACTCCTTGATTTTAATTCAAAACCAAATGATTATGTTTACTCAATTCCTTTTAATGAGCCTCTTGAGCTACGTAGCGAAGCCAAAATTGTAGCTAGGCGTGCATATGAACTTGCATTAAAGAGAGTCAGACACATACTTATTGACTTAGACTTTGAAGGGTGGGATGAACTTACCACTCCTGATTCTTTTATCTATGTACCTTATGACATTCGTTCAAAAGGCAAATATGTTGATAGCCGTATGAAAACGGGCATGCAAGTTTTTGGTGAATTGATAGAAGATTTTGCGTATGACTTAGCAAAGACTGCGTATTTTTCTGAGACAAACCAAGATTTAGATGAACACGCAACTAAATTTATTGCAAAAGTTGCAAGGGAATCAAAAAACACCACTCCTGAACGTTTTTATACCTGGATTGAAGACCGTGGTTTTCCAGAAAGACTTTTGGTCTCGTATCAGATTGCCTCAGAAGAAAATGATAACTTACTCGATACAGCTAGCTACGCTGTTGGAAATTACTTAGAACTTTAATTCATTTCAATATTTTTATAAATTCAATCTTGAATATGTTTGGTGTATGAAATAACGATGCCTGATAAAATTAGAGAACTGATTAGGGATAACTCTGCAGGTCAAATGTCTCTTCTCGAATTTTCAAGAAACTTTAAAAAAATAAAGGCTAAACAGCCGTGTCTTATTGATTCTATGGTTGGTAGGTACTCCAATCTTTTAAATCCGAAATTACCTTTAGTTTCTCAACACGAGGGCCTTGTTGATGACAACGAAACTTATCAACTAATTAATTATCTAGAAACCTTAAAACACATTAGCGCACCAATTTTCTTTTTTGTAAGTCCTGATGTTTACGAAGTAGATACACCGTTTGGTACACTCCCAAATGTTTCAGAAACGTCTCAAATGTTTAAATATTTAGTCTCTGACAATGAGCTTTTATCGAGAACTTATTTTGTTTTTCATATTAAACACTTATATTCTGAAGTTTCAAAATAAAACAATAAATGCAGCCGGCGGGATTTGAACCCGCGCAGCGAGCTTGGAAGGCTCGAGTCATACCAGACTAGACTACAGCTGCTACATTCTATTTTGATCAAGCTTTTTTTAAAAGCTTGTTGAATTGATTTTAAGGCTTTCTAATCATAAGATCTTTAAATCGTGGTGGTCAGCAAGCCCTATGGATTTAGAAAAAATTTCAGCTTTATACGCTGCAGATGGTGAGACTGTTAGTGTTGCGATGTCTGAAAATGTTCCTTTTATTGATTTAGATATAAACCAACTCAAAAATATGGCTTACTCAACACCTACTGATTTAGAAGGTGATTGGACTTTGATTTTTTCAGTTCATAATCCTAGTGCAAAGTTAAGGGCAGTAAAAAATGGCAATGATGATGACCTAAAAACACCTAGTATAAAAGAGTTATTTGATCAATATGATACTTTGATTTTGGTGTCCCCAAAGGAAATTTATATTCCAGAAAATCTTGAGACTGATATGTTACCAGGTAATACATATATTTCAATACATAATGGTGTTGGGGTCTCTAATGTGAAACCTAATGGGGTTTTGATCCATAAACATTTTGAGGGTATGAAGACTGTTGATTTGGCAGTTGCTAGTAATGGGTATGTTTTTACTGCTTGCTATGATCGTTGTGGCCACAACTTAGTCTAAAAACGCTTATTTACTGTATAGCTCTTCTTTACCTGTGGTTCTTGAGACTGACGTTAGTAAAGGGCTTAGCACTAGTGAGGCGCGCCTTCGTCTTGAAAAATATGGACCTAATGAAATAATTGAAAGAAAAAAAGTGTCTGCATTTAAACTGCTTTTTAGCCAGTTTGAGGACCCAATAGTTCTAATTTTTATTGTTTCAGCTGCAATGTCTGCATTTTTAGGTGAGACTCTCGATTTTTTTGTGATTTCAGTTATTACACTTTTTATTGTACTCCTTGGTTTTTTCCAAGAATACAAGGCTGAAGAAGCCTTAGAAAAACTAAAAGAATTGATTGTTCCAACATCAAAAGTTCTAAGAAATAAAAAACTCGTAGAACTCCCTATTGAGGCAGTAGTCCCAGGAGACATTGTGGTGCTTGAACCTGGAGACATGATTCCTGCTGATTGTAAAATAATTAATGGGAATAATTTTGCAGTTGATGAATCTATGCTTACTGGGGAGAGTCTCTCTGTTGAGAAAAAAAATATGGATGATGTTTATCGAGGTACTATTGTAGTTAGAGGAACTGCTAAGGTTGAGGTGGTCTCAACTGGTTCAAAAACTAAATTTGGAAAAATTGCGGATCTTCTTGGTGGGGATAATAAAAGTAAAATTCAAGAAAAGTCTGAAGAACTCGCAAAAGTAATCACAAAAATTGTAATTTGGGCAAGCGTTGCTATTGGTGTTATTGGTTTTATCAAAGGTGCTTCTCTTACGTCAATTATTTCTGTTGCAATCGCAACTGCTATAGCAGGAATACCTGAAGCACTCCCCCTAACAACTACTATTATCTTGGCTTTGGGAGTCTACAAAATGGTAAAAAAGAAAGCCATAGTCAGACGCCTTTCTGCAGTTGAGGAACTTGGAACTGTTACTGTAATTTGTACTGATAAAACTGGAACTTTAACAAAAAATGAAATGACTGTTGAAAAAATTTTTGTTGATGGTCACTTAATTGATGTGGGTGGAAAGGGTTACAATGATGATGGGAAAATTACACAAGGTGATAGGGAAGTATCTAGTGATGGGTTAGAAAAACTGTTAGTTTCAGCCATCCTTTGTAATAATGCTGACTTAATTGAAAAAGAGAAGGATTTTGATGTCGTAGGAGACCCAACTGAAGTTGCTTTACTTGTGGCTGCTAGAAAATATGGATTAAATGAAGACATCGTTAGAAATGAATTCCCGAGGGTGGCAGAAGAACCGTTTGCATCAGAAAAAAAATATATGATAACAACTCACCGAAATGGTAGAAAGTTTAGAGTTCTAAAAGGTGCACCTGAAGTTCTATTAAAAAAATGTACAAGTGTTCTAATTAATGGACGCCACGAAAAACTATCTCGAAAGTGGACCAAAAGATTTAAAGATCAAATAACTGTGATGGCAACATCAGGTCTTCGAGTTATTGCAATCGCAGCTTCAAATAAAAAAGAATGGGCTTTAGTTGGTTTATTTGGTATGCAAGATCCTCCACGTCATGGTGTTGATAAGGCAGTTGAGATTGCTCACAAAGCTGGTATTAAGGTGTATATGATAACTGGTGACAACCCTATAACGGCTAAGTCAATTGGCAATAAAATTGGGATAGTTGGAGACGTTGTAGTTGGAAATGATCTAAAGACTATGAATGATTCTGAACTACTAAAAGTTCTAGAGACTGCAAGAATCCTAGCAAGAATTGATCCTGAAGATAAATTACGTATTGTAAAAATTTTAAGAGAACATGATGAAGTTGTTGCTATGACGGGGGATGGAGTAAATGATGCACCTGCGCTAAAAGAATCTGATGTTGGAATCTCAATGGGTCTTCGTGGTACTGAGGTAGCAAAGGGTGCGTCTGACATTGTTTTAGTTGATGATAATTTTGTTACGATTGTAAAAGCTATTGAGATGGGACGGGGCATATATGACAATATTAGAAAGTTCACTGCATTTCTTTTGAGTTGGAATGTTGGGGTTACTGCTATGATACTTGCTAGTGTTGGTTTGTTTGGGATGACTAATGTAATTTTACTTCCCCTTCAAATTTTATTATTAAATGTTGTTTTAGAAGATTTACCTGCGATTGCTCTTGGAATGGATCCAGTATCAAAAGACGTCATGAGTAGGCCACCTAGAAATCCAAGGGAAAATTTTATCACAAAAAAACTTTGGTTTTTGATCATGGGATTGGGAGCATATATGGCTGTAATTAGTACTGGAATTTTTTACATCAATGCACACAATATTGAATTTGCAAGAACTACTGCATTTTTGGTATTTTCAGCTTTTGTAATTTTTAATGCACTTAATTTCCGGTCTTTAGAAAAATCTACCATTTTAACTGCACTAAGACGTAATCTTATGTTAGTTTTGGCGGTATTGACGTCTTTAATCATCACAGTAATTGCTATGTATACCCCTGCAGGTGCAACTGTCTTTAAATTCTTGCCTGTTAGCATAGAAACATGGATTGTGTCTTTAGTTCTCGCTTTTACTATAATTCCTGCTGGAGAGCTTCTAAAACGTAGTATTTATGTGCGATAAAGTTTAACTATCATAAATGTGGGCAACAGTTTATGAAACTGCAAATATTGTTTGCGATGATGCTGTTAACTGTTGTTGCTTTTGCACAAGATGTTGACAGTATTAACGTGGCAGTTGACAGTTCAGTTACGGGTGATGAAACCAACTCGGTTTCGGACGACACTGTTACAAATGTAATCGATGAGAATGGAGTTAATCAAGAAGATTTTGAAGATGCTGAAAATCCAACAGGGATTGATTTAGATCTTGACCAAATTGGTAGCACTGATGACTTAGTTCCTACAAGTGTAACAGGTATTGCTAATGCTGTAACTATTAGCACTACTGGCGTTACTGATGAATTAGAACCAACACTCAACGTAGAACCAGTTCTATATGAGGATGGGTCTGATGAAAGTATAACTTCGCTGGGTTTTTGTGAATTTGATCAAAAATCTGAAGAGGGAGAGACAAAAGTCGTGGTTGAATGTGCTTTGAGTCTACCTAATCCGTGTCATACTGTTGAGTATGGTTGGATTCCAGGTGCTCAAGATAACGTCTACACTTTTCTTGTTCATATAAGGGACAGGCCAGGTGTAATGTGTGCACAAGTCATCTATGAAACTGAGGTAAGAACTGAACAGATCTTCTTAACTGAAGATCTAAACTTTGATTACAAAATAAACTACGTTCCGGCTAAAGAGCTAAGACTAGCTCCATTACCTACTGACATAATTCAAGAACCAACGGTGGATTTTGAATGTGACAATATGGTAAGAGACATAAAAAGGAATATTGAACGGCTAGAACAACAATTAGAACGAGCAAAAAGTGCAGGTCTTGATTCTGAATATGTGCGTGTAAAAAACATAATAAGACAAGAACTATACTCGCTTGAAACATTTAGTTGTGTTAGAGACGTAATCACAAAAGAATTACCTACAGCATCACTCTGTACCAAACAAAGAATTGATGCAGAGATGAGATTGAAAGATCTCCACCTCACTTTAAGTGAAGCTGAAATCAGTGGTGACGTTGAAGCAATTAACAAACTTGAATTAAAAATTCGAGATGTAAAAGCTGAACTAATTAGTCTTCCAACCGTTGATCGATGTGCAACTACAATGCATTTTGAGATTCAACCTACAGTTGAGTTGATTGAAGACAAACTCGGCCAATTTTATGAGAGACTACGTGACTTTAACATCATAATGAGGGTTGCTAATCCATGTGATAAAGTAACTTTTATTGATGAGAAAATTACTGAACTCGAATCAACTTTGTCTGATATCTCAGATGATGAGGTAACAGTAAGAAAGAATAAAATTGGTGTCCTAGTTGACACGAAGAGCAACATGGAGCGAGCTTGCACGGCAATCAAAGAAAACACCAATTGTGGTGAAGCAGTCCAGATGAGAAATAATTTCAATAACTTTATTGAAAAGGTTCAATCTGGAAATATTGACGGTGTAAGACTAGATAACAATGCCAAGGACCTTATAACTAAGTTTACGAGGCTACAAAGCGCATGCCTAGATGATGTCAAGCAGATGTTTGATAATCATCCTTGTATGGGAGCCCAGGTCCTTGAAATCGAAGTTGAAAGAATGTCTTCATTGGGTGAAAGCCCAGAGATACTTCCCGACATCTACAATAAGATGACTGAGTTTAGGGAAGCTTGTTTCAAAGGAGAGGTTTTGTCAAGAACTAAAGAACAAGTTCGAAATACATTCCAAGATGCTAGAGAGGCTAAATTTAAAGCCAACGACATAGCACAAATTGTAGGAGAACTTGAGCTTAGAAAGCACATAATATTGGCAGATGATGAGCTTTCAAGTGCTGAAAAATCAAGAATTGTTCGAGAAATTGAGGCTGAAAAGACTGCGTTAATTAAAGACGTGGTTACTCAATTCAAACGAGCTAAGATTACTAGTGCTATGAAAGTGAAGTTATCTAAAGATGCTTTTGAGGTTGAAGATGAATCCTTTGATGCGAAAGAAGTTACACTTGAACTCACCACTTCTGATGGTAGTTTAGAAGTAACAGCAATCGAAGACAGGATTGAACTTAGGAGCAAAAACGCTCGCATTACAGCAAGGATTGAATTGGAGTTTGAAAACGGACGCTTAATGATTCGTGGAAAAGCTTTGAGGATGCCTGATGAAGTGCTAAGTGATGTGGGAGCTCTACAGGGAGATCTTGAACTCAACGACGATGGAACTACTGCAACATATGAAGGAATTGTGAAAAAACAGTTCAGATTATTTGCAATAATTCCCCTTCATGCAGATGTGTTTGTAAAAACAGATGCAGAAGCTGGAGATATCTTGGAAATGAGACGACCCTGGTGGGCTGTCTTTGCTGTTGAGTAAACAAAAGTTTAGCCCCCGGAAACGGGGGAATCTTTTTATTTTTTTGGTTTTAATATTTTTGTGAAAGAAAAAAAGCTTGAAGAGATGGGATATCGTCTTTCTGGTACTGGTTCTGTTGAAATTTGTAGGTGGAATAAAAATGTACTCACTGGTAGAGGTGCCTGCTATAAACAGACCTTTTACGGTGTTCCCACACATAGGTGTATGGAACTAACCCCTTCTACATTATTTTGTAATAATAACTGCGCTTATTGTTGGAGACCTGCTGAATTTATGGGTCTTCCAAAAAAAGTTGATTGGTCACAACCTGAAGCTATGGTTGAGGAACTAATACAGAAAAGAAAGGCGCTTCTTATGGGCTTTAAAGGCAATCCTAAGACTAATCAAAAATTGTTTTTTGAAAGTCTAAAACCTATACATTTTGCAATTAGTTTGAGTGGTGAACCAACACTTTATCCATACCTCTCAAAATTAATTGATTATCTTAACAGGCGAGAAAATACCTTTTCTACATTTCTTGTAACTAATGGACAAAATCCGTTAGCACTAAAAAAATTAAATACCTTGCCAACTCAATTATATCTTAGTGTAACTGCACCAAATCCAGAACTTTACAAGCGTATTTCAATTCCTTTAGAAAAAAACCCGTGGGAACGGCTTCTTGAATCTTGTAACTTTTTGGCAAGTGTAAAAACCCGAACAGTGTTGCGTGTAACCTTTATTAAAAATTTAAACATGGTTGAACCATCTGGTTGGGTCAAACTAATAAAACAAGCTAATCCCCATTTTATTGAATTTAAAGGATATTCTTGGATTGGGCGTAGTAGAGATAGAATGAAATTAGACAATGTACCAACTCATGATGAAGTAAAAATATTTGCAGATAAAATTATGGCAGGACTAAATTATCAATTAATTGATCAACACAAGCGTAGTAGAATCGTTTTATACCAGAATCAGGACAGGAAAATTAACCGTTTCATAAATCCAGTTCAACAAGAAAAGGATATAAAACAATAATACATGATAATACAATGCCTAAGGCAATAATACTTGCAGGTGGTGTGGGTTCACGTCTTTGGCCTCTTAGTAGGGAGGCGTATCCTAAGCAATTTATACAGTTTTTTGATGGGAAAAGTCTATTTCAAAAGACTGTTGAGAGACTTCTTCCTATTTTTGGTCCCAATAATTTACTAGTTTCAACTGGGGAACCATACAAATTCATTGTAAAAAATCAACTCGATGAGATGAAACTTGAAGTTTCAAAAGATCAAATTTTAGTTGAGCCTGAAGCTAAGAGTACTCTGCCTGCTGTGTTACTTGCGATGCATAGATTCGGCAGTGGTGAATATGGTGTTTTTCCGAGTGATCATACTATGGCTGATGACGGTGGCTTAAGACAAAGTATTGAAGCTGCACAAAATATTGTGAGTGAGTACATAATTTCTTTTGGTATAGTCCCTAATTGGCCACATACAGGATATGGGTATATACGCCCGGGGGAGCAATTGTTTTCTGGATATCGCGTAAAAGAATTTGTTGAAAAACCTGATTTTGAAACTGCTAAAAAATATGTAGAATCTGGATATTATTGGAATGCAGGCATGATGTATACAAATTTAAAAAATTTCAAAATGGAAGTTGAAAAGTATTCACCTGAACACCTTTTAGTTTTAGATGATGGTGAGGCTGCATACAAAAAGGTTAGTAATCAGACTATGGAGTATGGTGTCTTTGAGAAAACTAATCTAGCCGCAGTTATTCCCATAAAATCTTACTGGAATGACCTTGGTAGCTTTTCTAGTTTCTTTGATGTTCTAAATAAAAATGGGGGTTCAGTTGCAACCAATACTGAAGTACTTGACTTTGGTGCTAAAAATAGTTTAGTGATTAGTGAAGAGAGTAAATTAGTAGGTTTAATTGATGTGAAAGATTTAGTTGTAGTTGATACGAGAGATGCCCTTTTAATTGGTTCAAAAAACAGTTCAGAAAAAGTCAAAAAAATCTTTAATACTTTGAGGGACAAAGGAGATTTACGTGCAAAGCAACATACTACAGTTTACAGGCCTTGGGGCTTTTTTACTTTAATGGAAGGAAACTCAAAATACAAAGTGAAAAAAGTGGTAATTTACCCAGGTAAACGGATGACTCTTCATCGTCATATGAATAGAACTGAGCACTGGGTGATTGCTAAAGGTGTGGCTGAAATAAAGTTAGATGATAAAAGGATGTATTTGAAGTCAGGGGAGTCTGTTTATGTTCCTAAGGGTGCGTCTCATATGTTAAAAAATCCAAGTGAACTGCCTCTTGAGATGATTGAAGTTCAGATTGGTAATTATCTTGATGAGTCTGATGTTGAAGTTATTGGTAAAGATCACGTAGAAGATCTATAGTAATTCCATTAATTTTTTTAATGAAACGTTTGGTGGTGCAGCACCTTCCCAACCAATCTTATCATTTACAATAGTTTTTGGTACAGACATGACGCCGTGTTTTTGTGCTAATTTTGGGAACTCTGTGGCTTCAACCATGGTACTTATTACTTTAGAATTTTCTAATGCAAATTGATGTGCTGTAAACACCGCAGTAGGACAATATGGACAAGTTGGAGTGACAAATACTTTAATGTCAACTTTTTTATCAATCTTTTTTAATTCTGCCTTGACGTCATCCCCTAACTTGGTTTCTTGACTGTCAATCATTAATATTGTATCCAAAAAATTTCTAAATTCATGTCCACTTGGCAATCCCATGATTCTTATATTTGGATTTTTTGAAAAAATCAAAGTAGGTGCTTCTGTGACTTCATATTTTTTAGCTTCATCTGAGTTTAAGTCTAACTCACTTATTTTTACTTTACTCACTTCTGAAATTTGATTTAAGAGTTCTCTTTCTTGTGGACAATACTCGCAAGTTTTTGAAATAAAAAATAATATCTCGACTTCATTTTTTAATGTGGATAAAATTTCCTTTACTACTGTCTTATTTTTGTCGTCTAACACTAAAGACCAATAGTTAATAATTTATAACACTTACACTGAAATATTTATATGAAAGTCAGTGTCAATAAAGATTGTATTGGTTGTGGTGCGTGCGTTGCAATTGCGCCAGGAATCTTTGAAATGAATCAAGAAACTATGAAAAGTGTGGTCATAAAACAACCAAAAACTGCTGAAGATAAAGATTTGACAAAACAAGCTGTTGAAGCTTGCCCTGTTGATGCTATAAAAATTAAGGAGTAAGTTTTTATCTTACTCTTTCTATTCTTAATATGCCTTACTTTAAGTTTGGTGGTTCAAAGCTCCACTACACTGTTATGGGGAAAGGTAAACCCGTTCTTATGATTCATGGTATGCTTGAGAGTTCAAAAAACATAGAACCCTTTGCAAAAAAACTAAAAAATAAAGGTTTTAAGTGTATTTTAGTTGATCTCCCTTTTCATGGTAAAACTAAAGGAATCATCTTTTCAATTGATGGTATTGTTGCTTCCTTAAAGTCTCTAATGACATTTTTAAAAATTAAAGAATACCAATGTTTTGGTTTTTCACTTGGTGCTGCAATTTGTTCTATATTAATTAGGAGAGATTCTAGGATAAAAAGCATGGCTGTAATTTCCCCTGTAATTTCTGATTTTAGGCCACTTGAGCGAGTGTTGTTAGTACTTCTTAAGTCAACTTTGAAATTAAAGCTAAAATATAAATTAATTCTTGAAGAGATGGCACTTGACCTGTTAAGGCCCGGAGCATCACAAAGTGAGGTTGATTTTTTCTACAATAGTACTCAAACGTCAAAGCCCCTGTCCCTCTTAACTGATGCTATAATGGCAGCCCAAATTAATACCGGTCTAAATTTACTATATACTAATAAGCCCCTTTTTGTAGTTTTAGGGAAGTACGATAAACTTTCCCCTCCAAACTTAATGAAAAATAAATTATCTGGTTTGGCTAAAATTTTAATTGTTAAAAAAGGTCACTCTGATATTTTTCCTGAAGACTTAATGGAAGGTAAAAAATATCTCTTGAGTGAATTTTTCAAATCAACTTTTTAAGTGCATTGACAAACATTTCAGTGCGGTGTGGGTTTCTAAGTACTGCGGCTGGATGAATCACGGGTAGTATTCTTAATTCCCCAAAAATTGTTGAGACTTTTTTTATGATTCCATTTTCTTTCATCATGGCAGTCCAGGGGACTCCGTATTTTTTAAATATAAATTCACCAGATGTGGCACCTAATGGTACGATATACTTAGGTGTTAAAACATCAATTTGAAGATTTAGATATGGTGTACACGCTGTGGTTTCTTCCCTGGTTGGTCTTCTATTGTCTGGTGGTCTACACTTTGCAATATTAGTAATAAATACGTCTTCTCTATTGATTTTAAGTTCGTTTAGTGTTTTAGTTAATAGTTTACCTGCTCTCCCAACAAAAGGAATACCCTCTTGATCTTCATAATATCCTGGTGCTTCTCCAATAAAAACCACTTTTGAATTTGGATTCCCTGTCCCTGGGACGGCTCTAGTTCGCTCCTTGCTCAATATGCATTTTTCACAAACTTTGATTTGATTTGAAATATCTTCTAAATTCACAAATCCATAATGGGTGGCAGATTATAGCTTTTGACATTGGCAAGTAAGCACCAACGTATTAAAACTGGGTTGCCTTGATTTCTTGTGAGAGTACTAAGTTATGATGGTGGGACTGCAGTTGTTGAAGTATATCTTGCACCTGGACTTTTTTCTAGAAACGTAGTTCAGCAAATTATTGAGAAATTTGAAGTAATGTTGGCTGAACAAACAACCTCAAATGCGTTTTTGAAAAGAGTTAGTAGAAAAAGAGATTTCTATGCTATAATTGCAATTGAAAGCGATGACTTTAGAATTGTAACACAAGTAGCCTCCTCAATTGAAAAAAAGACTAGAAAAGTTTCGCTAAAAGTAAAAAATTCAATTTACTCTGCTTTAAACCTACTATAAAACTTTTGGTAAGAGTAAACTTGTAAAAAACAGAACGCCCCAAATTATAGGATTCCACTTTATTACTTTTGAACCATCAAGTGGGGGGATTGGTAATAAATTAAACATTGCAAGTTGTAAATTAACATACGTTCCAATTGCAAGAATTGGAATTACTAAGCTGCTTAAGAAAAATATGCCTGCAAGTACTATATTTGAGATAGGTCCAACTACTGCGACTAATCCTTGATCTTCTGGTGTTGCGTTACGTTTTGCCCAATATGTGGCACCTGGTGCAATAAACAAGGGACCTCCAACTACCCTCATGAGTAAAGCAAACAATAAACCTTGTCTCCACATTCTAAATTCACTCCACGCACCCCTAGCTTTTGCCATAAATTTATGTGCACTTTCATGAATTGCAAAACCGAGACCTATGAAGAAAAAGTAAAGTAAAAAGGCAACCCACCAATCTGGACTCCTCAAATAAGGATATACGAATATGAATGTTATGGCTAAAGCAGAAATTAAAAGCTCTTTTAGCTCAATTACACTAAACCCAAATACTTCGTTTTTCGAATACACTAAAAAATAAATACACGTGGGTTTTAATCTTTTATGAATATTAAGTGGATATCTGGCGTGGAATATGCAGACTTACTCATAAAAAACGTATTTGGTATTGTGGTAGTTATACCTACTGAGAATGAAGACGAATACACTAGAAAAATGATCAAGTCATTTAGTAAAGTAAAAACACATCTTCAGCAAAATTACGAGATTCATTTTGAATTAAGTCTTGAAGGTAAGTCTGATGAGTACCATCTTCCGACTTACTTCATAAAGGAAAAGGACTATTTGGATCATGCTGAGAATGAGTTTGCTGGTTTGGTTCGTGTGACAACTATTGGTGATTTTGATCAACATCCTTTAATTTCAAAGCGACTAAAAGAAGGTGCTAAAGGCGCACAAGTCTTTGATGAACACGGTAGGGAATTAATTGGTAGTCTAATTATGCAAGTCTGGAACGCTAAGATCTCAGGAAATCAATCCTCACTAGAAATGACAGAAAGCTAAGTTGTACCTATGGTAAAAATTCCTTATTTTCAATTTTTTCAGGTAAATATGTCTCACTTACGAACTTCAGATGTTTTTGTGCGAGAGCTTCCTGTTCTGCTTTGACCCTCTTTTTTATCATCAGTTTGATTTCTTTTTCCCATTCTTTATGTTTAAACCAAGGATACTTTAGGAGGTCGTGTGCACGTTTGATGTCAACATCCTTTGCTCTAATTATGGCGTTCTCTAGTTCATAAGTGTAAATATCACTAATAGTTAGACCTAAAAATTTAGTGTCTGGTGTACCTAATTTACTTGATACGTGCGCTAAATTCATACTTCCAATTTTAATAACGCTGTAAATATACCACCCATATGGATCACTATCTGTAAACGCATATACGGGTATTTTGAATTTCTTGTTTAATTGGTGAATAAGTCGTCTGATACCTCTTGCAGCCTGACCTTGTGTACCAATTAACACACAATTATGCTTATTCCAAAATTTATCTTCATGCAATCTGTCAAATGTAGCATTTTTTTCTACAACTAGCATATAATCTGCATTCAAGTCTTTAAATTTGATATCTTCAACATTTCCTGGAATGGCCCATCCACCACTACCAAGTTTACTCCAATTAATTTCATCACCCCTGTCTTCAATAATTACGTGTCCAGCGGCAACACCACGTCTATCTGCGTTTATGTGTAATTCATCTCTTAAGATGTCTAATGCTACTTCTAAATCTACAAAGGTTGCGTCACTCTCTCCTTGCTCTTCAAAAGTATTCTCTTTACTGCCTTTAATTGTGTGTTTTAGACTGTAAAATGACTCCCTTAAACTTGCATGAACGTCTTCAGATAAAAGTTGTTTTGAGAATGATGCTACTAAAAGAGTTTGCATAAATTTTCTTGCGTGTGCAACATTAATGAAAAATCTCTTTGATTCTTTGTCTCCTAAACTAAGTAGACCTTTATCCTGATCCCAAATAACATTACTGCTGCCCCTAACTGGTATTTTGATGAAGGGATTCTCGCCTTTACTAACATTAGCTAATATTTCATCACTAAGTTCAGTGATTCTCCGCTGTGCTTCTTTCCTTTCCACTCAATTGTATTTTTCCGGCTTTTAAAAAACTATTTTAGTTGCTACATCTAATACACATATGAATCTTTCAGAGTCCTTAGAACTAGTCTCAAAGTACGGTATACGGACGTCTGGTAAGGTTGTTAGTCTTGACCAAGCACTAGAAATTAAGCGACCAATTGTCCTTAAGGCAGATACATCTGAGCATAAATTAGACAAAGGTCTGGTTTTTGTTGGATTAAAAACTGATGCTGAAATAAAACACGCATATGAAAAAATTAAGAATGCTGGTGTTACGGGGAGAAAATATCAAGTATTTGCCCAACCCATGATTAAGGGATTTGAATTTATGGCAGGTGCCATAGTTGATGATGTCTTTGGTGAAGTTTTAATGGTGGGATTTGGTGGTAGTTTTTCGGAGCTTTTCCGTGATACATCATTTAGGGCCGTACCTATTACAAAAGAAGATGCACATGAGATGATTGATGAACTCATCTCTTCAAAAGTTTTTAGTGGTTTTAGGGGTAAAACATATAGTAAAAATGCACTAGTTGACGTATTATTGGGTTTATCAAAAATGACTCAAAAACTTCAGTTCAAAGAGATTGATTTAAATCCCATCATGGTTGATGCTAGTAAGGCGATTGCTGTGGATGCGAGAGTGATAAAATGATTGTGGTGTTTGATCTTGATGGTACTTTAGTTGATGCATCCGAACTTCATGCTACTATTTTGTCTGAAATTCTTGAGAAAAAAATTGATCCAAAAATAATTTATAATTCAAGTTCACTTCATTTTTTGGTTATGGAAAATACACCCCGTGATAAATGGGCATCCATTAAGGATGTCACACGTCAACATGAGGCTAAGATGCTTGAGAATGTAAATCTCGTAAAGCCAATGCCTGGTGTATATGAAGTCTTGACTGAAATTAAATACAAAAAAGCACTCTTTACTTCGGCAAGTAAGCGTCTTACAACTGCCATATTAAAAGAACTAAATTTGAATGGTTATTTTGATATTATTATCACTCAAACTGATGTAGTTAGATCCAAGCCAGATTCTGAAGGTCTCTATATCATTGAATCTAAGTTAAATGATGATGAATTGATTGTTATTGGTAATAGTGGGAAAGATATGCTTGCTGCAAAAAAAATTGGGGCAATTTCCATACTATTTTCTAAAGAGAAAAAAAGGGCTAATGTGGCGGATTATACGGTTTCTAGCCTCAAAGAACTACCCTATTTAGTAAAGAGTCTCAAAAAATAGTAGTGTTTTTAAAGATTAGTTTTAGATTCAAGTAATGAGCTATCTAAAGCACGTTGGTAAATCCTTAAAGTCAACATCAAAGATGCGATTAATTGAGTGGAGAACTCAAACTTCTATGGTGAAACTTGATAAGCCAACTAAAGTTGACAGAGCACGCGGTGCCGGGTATAAGGCAAAGCAAGGTTTTGTGGTAGTTCGTATGAGGGTTTTACGGGGTGGGAGAACCCGAAAAAGGTTTAAGCACGGTAGAAAGCCAAGTAAAATGGGTATGCTGAGGTATTATCCAAAAAAGAGTCTTCAGTGGATTGCTGAAGAAAAAGTTGCAAGAAAATATACTAATCTAGAAGTTCTAAACAGTTATTGGGCTGGGGAAGACGGAGTTTATACTTGGTATGAGGTGATTTTAGTTGATCCAGCACATCCTGTAATTATAAAAGACAAAACCACTAAGTGGATTTCAATGAAACAAAACACTAAGCGGGTGTTTAGGGGTCTAACTTCTGCGGGAAAAAAGAGTAGAGGTGTGGCAAAGAAAGGTCACAAAAAAGCACACCCAAGTAATGCTGCACGTGGCAATAAAGCTAAGTGATCCTTTAGTGTTTTTTGGAAAGTTTAAATCATAAAACATCCTATATTTATTATGAAAATCGATTTTCACGTACACACAAGTTATGGTGAAGGAAAAAATACTCCTGCTGAAATGGCAGCAGTTGCTAAGAAAAAAGGGCTTGATGCCATTGCAATTACTGATAATTTAACTCTTGAAGGTTGGAAAAATTTTACTCCGACTGATTTTATCATTATTCCTGGGTTGCGTATTCAAACAGATAAGGGTGGTGTTTTAGTATATGGTATTGGTGAACTTCCTTCTTCAAACGAGTTAGATGCAATAATTGACTGGGCAAAAGATTTTGGATACTTAGTAATTCCAACACAGTTTGATGATAGATTAGGTATGGGGGAACTTGCACTAAAATCTTTTGATGTAGTTGAAGGTATTAATGGTAGTGTTAAGCGTTCAATAAATGAAGCGTCTGTAAAAAAATGTATGGCTGCGGGAAAAAACTACCTGTGTAATAGTGGTGCTAAATCTGTCTCAACCCTTGGGGATTTTTATACGAATGTTGATTCAAATCCAAATGTTCGTGATATTTTAGAATCAATAAAAAAAGGTAAATTTTCACCCAGACTTAAATTACCTAGTCTCTCTGATAATTTACGTTCTAAATTCCGTCTATAAATCTGTGTGATTGTATTAAAATTGGTACTGCGCGAATTAGATTTATTGCTAAAGCAAGATACGCTAAATATAATCCGCCCATAAATCCATATGAGAGTGCGGTAAAAGTTAATAATTTTGCTCCTGCTGAAGCCGCTCTACCGTAGTTTGAAGTAGTGATAAAACCCATTAGTCCTTGATTTGTAAAACTTAGTCTTGTGAAGCCTTTAGATCTCACAAAACCAACAAGACCATCGACTAACACACCTCTTGATACAAAAATTGCAGGTATCCAAAATGGGATTAATCCAATAGACGAAAAATAAACAAAATAAACCATTTCAACAACGCGGTCTCCAACCACGTCAAGTACGTCCCCTATTGGTGTTTTCATATTAAATTTTCTGGCAATTACACCATCAAGTCTATCAGTTACTACGATTATAAAAAATGGAACTATTACGCTGATTTTTGGATCAATAAGACTAAAATACATAAGAAATACATGAACATTTACTAATACAATACGTGAGAGACTTAAAAAATTAGGAATATTCATAAAATCCCTTATGCCTAGTTCTTTAAAATACTAACAAGTGGGTATGGTGTGATAACTGTAATGCGATATGGTCATCGTGTGGGGCGCGATAAAAGAACTACAACTCATGTTGGTCTAGTTGCAAGGGCCTTTGGTGCTGATGAATTTATTCTAGTTGGAAATGATAAAAGTCCAATAAAAACAATTAAAAGTGTAACAAAAAACTGGGGTGGGAGTTTCAAATGTTCTTTAATAAAAAATTGGAGAAAATATCTTAAAGATTTCAAAGGACTAAAACTACACCTTACAATGTATGGTGAGCCATACAAATCAGTAATTTCAAAAATTAAAACAAATCAAAATATTTTGATTTTTGTTGGTGCAGAAAAAGTTCCAATTGATGTTTACAAAACGTGTGACTTTAATATTGCTGTTATAAGTCAACCTCACAGTGAAATTGGGGCTTTAGCAGTCTTTTTAGAAAACTTAAAAATTGATACTTCAAAAAAATTTAAAGACGCTAAATTAAAAATTGAACCAGAAAGGGAAGGGAAGTCGGTAATTAAATTATAGTTAAACTATATTAGTTTGTAGTGATTGTGAGTATTGTGTTTATTGATGTATATTCTGGGTTTGAATCGAGTGAGAAACTCCTAGCCTCAAAGAAGCTTGATATAAAAATAGCACCGGGGGATTATTCACTTCTTATTTCAAAAAACAAATCTGAAATACGCAAAAAAAGAAGTACTACTAATTTTGTGTCTGCTAAACCAAAAACAAAACAAGAAATGAATAAGCTTCTTACTGATACTTTCTATGATTTTCTAATTATTGAAGGTTTTAATTTAGGGAAACGAAATGTTCGAATGGCAAAGCGATATGAGACACCTCTTGCAATACCTATATCTTCTGCGTTTTCACTAAAACAATCAGATCTAAATCGTTTAAGAAAAAACTTTTCAATGGTTCTAAATGGGGGTGTAGCTTTTTTAATTTGTTCTGGTGCTAAGTTACCTGAAGAGCTCAGAGGTGGTTTTGAATTAGCATCAATTGGAATATTTTTTGGGGTACCCCATGATTTATCAATAAACTCAATAAAAAAAATTCCACAAGAGATTTTGAGTAGAAATGAAAAGAGATTAACATCAGAGGTCTGGAAAAAATGAGATATTTTAAAATTAATTGGTTAGGGGAGCATCCTAGTGATTCTGAAATTCAAGTTCATTTGAAAAAAACTCTAGGGTCGTTAGGTATTACTCTTGGGGGTGTGAGAGTAAATCAAGGCATAGTATCGTCTAATAATAGTTGGTCTGAAAAATTACGTGGAGCACTAGCTCTAAAGTGGCAATTCACCGCTAAAGTGTCTAGTACTAAAAAAGGACTAAAGTCTATTAACATCAAGTCTTAGTTCTCTAATTATTTTTCGTAATGTATCGTGATCATCTCGTCTAATTATGTTAACAATTTTACCTTCTTTTCCGGCACGTCCAGTTCTACCAGATCTGTGAATATAAGTTGAACTGTCTTTTGGGAGATCAAAGTTTATTACAACTTCAACTGCAGGTACGTCAATTCCTCTGGCAGCAACATCAGTTGCAACTAGATACCTTGCACCTTCTCTAAATTTCTTTAGACTTTTCTCCCTTGCATTTTGAGTCAGATTTCCGTGAAGGGATGGTATTTTTAGAATGTCTGCAATTCTATGAGTCATACCCTTAGTACTACAAAATATTAGTGCCTTTTCATGCGTTAAAATTTCTCTTAGTTTAGAAATTTTTTGATGTGTCTCCACGTAATAATGTTTAATCTTTTGTGGCATCTCATCTCCAACTTCAATAATTTTGAAATTTCGTCCTTTCATAAGGCCCGTAATCTTTGAACTAAGTGTAGCTGAAAATAACCACACCTTTCTGGGTGGAACACTATTCATAATTTTTCTAACATCTGGTAAAAAACCCATGTCAAGCATCTTATCTGCTTCATCTAGTACTAAAAATTCAGGTTCACCTCTTAGTGTACCTCTCTCAATATGATCTAAAATTCGTCCAGGGGTACCAATAACAAGGTCTGCATGTCTTAATGCTTGAAACTGTCTATCATATTTAACTCCACCATAAATTAATGCAGTATTACACTCTATAAATTTTCTAATTTCTCTGTTTACTTGTACTGCTAATTCTCGTGTAGGTGTTAAAATCATAGCTTGAATTTTCCCTTTCTTTTCAATTAATTGAGCAAGTGGTACACCAAATGCGAGTGTTTTACCACTCCCAGTTTTTGCACGAACTGCTAAATCTTTTCGTCCTACTGCATGAGGAATCACTTTCTCTTGAACCTCAAATGCCTCCTTAAATCCTAAACTCTCCAATTTTTTGGAGAGCGCCATACTTACGCCTAATTTTTTGAAACTCATTTATTTCACCTTTATCCCGTGCAACGGGATTTGTTTCCCACAGAGTGGGATTTTCAGAAAAAACCATTACTAATTCGGCCGTCCAATCGGATAAGCCGTATTGTACATATCCTGTGATACAGGATGTCTTTTCTTAGCATCCTGAAGTGTTTTTTATGTTTTATAAGCTTAAGCATACTCACAAATAACGTAAAAGTGCGCCAATTCCACCCATTGAGAGAAATTCAACGCCACTTCCAGGCTCATCGCTAATATACTCAACATCAATATTGTTGTCCTCACCTAATTCTTCAAATTTTTGTAGGACTAAATCATCTAACCCTTCACTTAAAATTAAAGTCTCAACGGAACCTTTTAGGATGGCATCTTCCACGCCAACTTTACCATATTCAACGGGCATTCCTTTTGCAATGCGTTTAAAAAATTCTTCCAATATTCTTTTTTCATGAACTAGTTCAGTTTCAGCTAAAACGTCTTCACTTTTATCAACTAATTCACGCAAACCATACTCATCACTATATCCTATGTCTTTTATTGCGATAATTTTTTCCTTTATTCTGTTTGATAAGTAATTATGAAAATCTTCTTTAGTTGGACCTGGTCCCCCTAGTAAAATTCCTTTAGTTTCAAAAAGTGTCAAGTTGACGGCGTCAGCCATCATTTTGTAGAAGTCTTTTGCCATACCGTCTCTTACTCTTTCAAACCTTTGTGAACTTTGCCCTCCAGCTCTTGTTTTTCCTGGAATAATGCTCTTCATACTTTTTAGTACGTCAATTCTTTTACCTCTTAAAATTCCAATGGTTGCACCGCGTTTCTCAATTACGACTAAACCATAAACGTCTTTAGGTGCTAACATGTCTTTGAATGGCTCTAAATAAAATGTCTGATCGCACCGATAAATTCGAGCTTGTAGTGGCTCTGGTGGGATAATACTTTCCATTATCCACTCATCTCTCTCGTTTCCAACATTCCCTGCAAATATCGCAATTCCATTCTCTGGGGTCTTCTTAAACAAAGTTAAATGTTGTAAAATCTTTTCTAAAGCATCAGATACATTCAAACGCGTTTTTTTGCTTTTTATATTGACTGCAGTCCCTTTTTCTTGGGCAACTTGATTTCTTATTTTATCTAGGTTGTATCCTGCTGGAACTATGACTGTAACTAGCTCAGTATGCCTTCCCCTATGCTTTTTGAGCTCTTTAATCTTCTTTTTGAAGTCGATTAGTGATTTTTCCACGTATTTCTTTTCAGCACACCTTTTTAAATTAGTTTTTCAAGTGTTATTATGCCTGATCCAAAGTTAAAGGAAAAAAGATGGAGCCAGAGCTTTGAGAAAGACCTGTTTAGTAAGTGGCAGTCTGAAAAGCTTTATTCTAAAGACAAATTAAAGGAGGGTCAGGTATTTGTTGTGGACACTCCACCCCCATATCCTAGTGGGAGATGGCATGTTGGTGGGGCGCTTCATTTTTGTCAAATTGATATGATTGCAAGATATTGGAGAATGAGTAGACAAAATGTATGGTTTCCTATTGGAATTGACCGGAATGGTTTACCAATTGAGAGTAGGGTTGAAAAAGACTTCTCAATTAAGGCTCATGAAGTTCCGCGCGGCGAATTTTTAGTTAAGTGTCGCAGAACTCTTGACAAATATGAAAAGAATATTTCAAATATTATGAATATGACTGGGCTTAGTGTTGATTGGTCCAATGTTTATCGAACTGACTCGCCCGAGTACAGAACTTTGACTCAAAGCACGTTTATTGAACTTTGGAATAATGGTTTAATTTATGAAGATACTAAACCCAATAACTGGTGTCCTGGTTGTAAGACTACTCTTGCTGATGCCGAAGTAGAATACAGAACACAAAAGGGTAAATTGATTTATGTTAACTTTCCACTAAAAGATGGTGGGAATATTCAAATTGCTACTACGCGTCCAGAACTTTTGGGTGCGTGTCAGGCAATAACTGTTCATCCGAGTGGGAGTAAGTATTCAAATCTTGCGGGTAAGACTGCAATAGTTCCTTTGTATGATAAAGAGATTTCAATTATTGCTAGGGATGATACTAATCCAGAAGTTGGTACTGGTGCTATGATGGTTTGTTCATATGGAGACCAAGAAGACGTTAAGGTGTTTAGGGAACTAAACCTAATTGAGACCATTATTATTGACCAAGGCGGTAAGATGAATGAGTTAGCAGGTAGTTACAAAGGTATGACTACTAAAGATGCTAAGGCTGCTGTAATCAAGGACTTAGAAGCTAAGGGCTTTGTTGAGAAAACTGAAAGTGTTGACCAAAATATTCCAATTTGTTGGAGGAGTAAAGATGATATTGAATTAATTTCTCTCCCCGAATATTACTTAAAACAAGTTGAATTTGTTGACAAAATGCGTGAACTTACTGATGATATAACGTTTCACCCACCTAAATTTAAACAACTATTACTTGATTGGTTGGGGTCAATAAGTCAAGATTGGCCAATTAGTCGAAGGAGATTCTACGGAACGCCTGTTCCTTTATTTATTTGTGAAGATCACGGAAAATTTGCACCTGAACCTGGAGTCTATTATGAGGCCTGGGATATGAAATTAAAGTGTACACAATGTGACAAAATGTGTGAAGGTGATACTCGTGTATTAGATACTTGGATGGATTCAAGTGTTTCACCTTTGTGGGTTAGTGGCTATAAGCAAAATGATGAATTTTTCAAAAGAAGTTTTCCAGTTTTTCTTAGACCCCAAGGTAAGGACATTGTTAGAACTTGGTTAAATTACTCCCTTCTTAGAGTTTATCAGATGACAGGAAAAAAAGCATTTGAGCATGTCTGGATTAGTGGACATGTTGTTGATAAAGAGGGTAAAAAAATGAGTAAGTCTCTTGGTAATGTAGTATACCCTGAACCCTTAGTTGAAAAATTTGGTGCTGATACTCTCAGGTACTATGGTGCTGCTGAGGCTAAATTAGGTTCGGATATTAGGGCTAGTGAAGAAAGAATTGCAGGATCTGCTAAATTTATTCAAAAATTATACAACGTTTCAAAATTTATCAGTATGTTTGATGATTCTAAAGCTGTAAAACTTGAACCTGTAGATGCGTGGATAATGGGTGAACTTGCAAAACTCTCATCAAGGTCTATTCGAGGATACGAGGACATGGATGTTTTTGTTCCTGCTAATGAAATTAGAAACTTTGTTTGGGATATTTTTGCATCGCACTATATTGAAATGGTTAAAGGTAGGGCATATGAGGGGGATAAATCTGCAAGATACACCCTTCATGCGGCGCTTAGGACTATTCTTAAACTTCTCGCCCCCATTACACCCTTCATTACTGATTACGTATACAGAGAATTGTATGGTAAGACTATTCACCTAGAAAACTTTGATAAACTTGAAGTTGGTGAAAATTTACCGACTAGTGACTTGATTAAGTTCAATGAAAGTGTTTGGGCTAAAAAGAAGGAAGCTGGAATTAGTTTAAGGGATGAAATCAAGCTAAAAGTTCCTGAAATCCTAAAAACGTACGAAAAAGACCTTATTCGTATGCATAATCTTCGACAATAATCGAGAAAGATATAAAAGCCACATTTGTGGGCAGATAATATGTCAACTGGTGTCGAAGCAACTAACGACAGCAAAGATGCTAAAAATCTAAGTGTATATGCCTTAATTACTGATGCGCATCTTGCTTTTAGACAAGTTTCTGATTCACCTGATCGATATGTTAAACTTGGTATAGTTGACGGTATGCCATATTACAAAAGTGCCCTAAAAAATTTAAGGGATTTAAGACAACTAAAACAAAACGGTAAAATTAAAAAAATTGTTTTGATGGGTGATGTTTTTGATCATATTCTTAGTGAAGGTCCAAATATAATTCATGATTATATGGACTTAGGCGAACCTGAAGACTTAAACGAAACATCTTTTGATATTTCTAATTTTAAGGCATATTACAATATGTATCAAGAACTTGCTAAAGAAATAAGAGATGGTGTTGATGATGGTGATATGATTTATGTTATTGGAAACCATGAAGATCCTTCAAAACTAAAAGACCTTGACATAAATTATGTTGATTATTTTGAAGCTGATAATATGAAATTTGTTCACGGTGATGAACACGACTCCTTACTTGGTTTGGCAGGACTTGCTCCTGATTCGGGGGGTATTCGTGGAAAATTAAAGAGTTGGGCATATAATGTTATGACTAGAAGAAAACCTGAAGCTGGAATTCGTAGGTTTGTATCTAGTATGATAAAAAATACGACTAGAGTTTATGGTTTAGTAAATTATTTTTCAAATGAAATGTTTCAAAAGTTAGGTAGTTCATCTTTTGAAAAATACCAAGCAAGTGTTGAGGCTGATCTTGGCCGTGAATTAATTGATACTGAAAAAAAAGTACTACAAGTTTATCACGATGATTTTGTAACTAGTGGTTTTGGCCTACATCGTGCTAAAACGTATTTAGATGGACACGCAAAAGAGAATCCAGATAAATTTATTGTGATGGGTCATGAACACACACCATATATTCATGAGCAAGGTGCAGCATTTTCAAATCTTTATTCGGGGGGCGTTAGTTTTATTGGTAGGGCAAAAAATGGTGAAATTAGAACTATTCATGGATTAGAAGGTGCAAGTGGGATCTTAGAAGATTCTCCCCATAGCTCATACTCTAAATTATTTAGTAGGGCTGCAATCTCAGAATACAGAAAAAATAGAACCTCAAAGCACTGGAAGTCACTAGGACTTACAAATGCAGAAGCGTCAGAAGAACATTTAGAATATGTATCAAACCTACTTGAAGAGGTATATTCTAATTCCTTATTAGAAGTGCCAGATGATCTTTCTCAAACGGCTCAAGAGACTTCTCATCAATTATCTTATAGTCCTTTAATTCGTGCTTAAATTCCTTGAAAATCTTTCTTGGATTACTAGTAACATCAATACTTCTAGCTTTAATTGCAACAAAAGCAAGACCTCCCTTTTTTAGATAGGTCTTAATATTTTTAATCAGAATTTGAGCTTGATTGGGTTGAGCTACGTCCTGGATTATTAAGTCTACTTCTGGGACTAGGTGCTTATATATTTCTGGTCGGTTTGCATCCTTTAGTATTGGAACTAAATTTTTTCTAACCTCACTTAGTAAAAGAAAATCTCTTAGTACACGTGGTGCTGGATCAACGCCATATATCATACCGTTTTTTACTTCATCACTAATGTGACTTGCTGTAGTTCCACTAGCAACTCCTAAGTATAAAACTATCATATCTTCAGTTAATGGAATCTTCATGCCCTTTTGAAGGGCAGCTCCAACTTTACTACGTTTTGGATCCCAAATTCTAAATTCCTTACCTTTTTTCTTGATAATTCTTTCTCCATACACAAGTTGTCCTTTGACTAAATTCTCAGTTGCGAAATCTCTTTTTATCCTAATCATTTTATCTTCTCCTTCACTGCTGTATAAATTAACACTGCTATTAGCAATACGACTTCTAGTATTATGAAAAGTAGTACACCCACAATTATATTAGGTTCATATATTCTTGCTTGCGCTAAATTGTAAATGGTGTTGGCATAGTAAAAGCCAAGCATAGTTATCAGCACAATTACTGATGTGATAATTGTTTCAAAAAAGTCATATTTTGGAATTTTCAATTTAATACCTCTTTAATTCGTTTGTTCCAAGATCTTGTGATTGAATCATTAATTTTCCCTGAATAAAAATCAATTCTTGATGCTAGTGCCATTTTTGAAGCTAAAGTCCTAGCAAGTCTCCCACGTTTATCTCTTGGTGCTCTGTTAATTACGGCATGTTGAAATATTACACCGTGTTTTGGTGGTGGTGTTCCCTTTCTTAAATGTTTAAACAAGGCTTTTTCTGCACCAAGTACTTGTATGGTGCTCCCTGGCATTTCGCTTAACTTCTTTAGACTCCCCGCTCTGTCGACTAACCTTGCACCAAGATTTGCACCTGCAAGTTTTTCTAAATTGGGTGCAACCTCTTTCATTAATTTTTCTAAGTATGCTTCTAAGCTCCCTTTTTCTTTGTACATTTCAAGAATCATTTTAGCAGATTTTTGTATTGCCTCTTTATCCTTTTCCGACAATTCAATTCCCATGCTTTTACCTCTTTTATCATCTAAAATCTTTTTTAAGAATTTTTCGTGATCTTCTTCTTTTAATTCTGGATAATGTAGGCCATACCACTCTCGAATTCGGTTTATCATAATGTTGATACTTTTGTTTAAGTCATCAAGTCCTGCAACTGATTGAATTATGATATAATCCTTTCCGATGGCTTTTTTTAGTAAAATTTTTCCTTCTTCAATCCCAACGAGTCTTGAATATGCCAAATAATCCCTTCGTTTTGTGCCAATTAAACTGGCAGCACGCAATGGATCAAAAAGACCATCTTCTACGTCGAGTCCCTTCTTGATTAGTTTTTTTTGCCATTCTTCAAAACTACCGTCATTAAGCTCTATTGCGACCTTTTTTGGGTCTTTTGGGAGCTCTTTCATCTCAACAATCTGATTTTGCATTGCAATCGCAAAGAATCCATAAGGAGTTTTAGCTAATTTAACCACACTCTTTTGTGACACGGCTATTTTAAAGCATTATTCTTAACGAAAATTAGACTTATGGATAAACTCGATTGATAAATCTTGGAAATGGTAGTGCATCTCTAATATGATCAAGTTTTAGCATTGATACGAGAAGTCTTTCAATACCTAGGCCAAAACCACTGTGTGGAACACTGCCGTATCGACGCAGATCAAGATACCACTCATAATCTTTTTGATTTAACTTATGCATTTTCATATTTTCAAGAAGTAAATCTAGTTTCCACTCCCTCTCACTCCCACCAATAGTCTCTCCTACGTGGGGTGCCATCAAATCATTATTTAGTACGACTTTAGGGTTAGATTCATCGACTTTCATGTAAAAAGCTTTCATTTCTCTTGGATAATGAGTTACAAAAACAAAGCCGTTAAGTTTCTCAACTAAGTATCTTTCCTCTTCAGTTCCAAGGTCGTCTCCCCATTTTAGCTTTGGGAATTTATTTTTTACTTCATTAATGGCTTCATCATATGTGATTCTAATCCACTTATCCTTAGCCCAAGTCTCAAGTTCGCTTCTATCTCCAAAGTCGTCTAATACATCACTTCGTTCGTCTAATACTTTTTTTATGATGTGTTTTAGGAGGTCTTCTTGAAGATCCATATTACCCTTGTAATCAACAAAAGCAACTTCAGGTTCAAGGTGCCAATACTCTGTTAGGTGACGTCTCGTTCTTGACTTTTCTGCTCTAAAACTAGGAGTTAATGCCCAGACTTTTTCAAGAGTTGGCATAAATGCTTCTAAATATAATTGAGCTGATTGACTAAGATATGCTTTGTCTCCAAAATAGGGCACTTCAAAAAGGGTTGAACCACCTTCACATGCTGAACTTACAAAAATTGGTGGATCTACCTTAAAAAATTCCTTGTTGTTAAAAAATTCAGTTGCACCATTTACTAAAGTATTCCTAACTTTAAACACTGACTGAAGTTTACTACTTCTAAGCCAGAGGTGTCTATAATCCATTTCCATCTCAACACTTTTATATCTATGAAATGGCCATTTTTCACTCGATTCACCAATTACTAAAATTTTTTCTGCTTGAAGCTCAAAGCCACCGGGTGCTCTCTCGTCTTTTTTGATTACACCTTTGACATCTATACTAGCCTCAATACTTAATTTTCCGTCAACATTATTTGCACTAGTTACTACTTGCAGTAACCCATTAGCGTTTCGTAATACTACAAAATACTTACCGCTAATATTACGAAGTCTATGAACCCATCCTTTTAGTTCAAGCTTTTGTCCATCCTCTAACTTAATTTTTGAGGCCATTTGTGCCATAGAAACTAAAAGTACCGTCCAATAAAAACAGTTTCTGTTATAAAACATCAACAATGTTACTTTTGTGGCAAGTAAAAGAGTTTCTGGAGTTAAAGTGTTAGTTCCTGAATCAACTGCTGAAGTTTTAATTCCTAAAACTACAATTGATCAAGTTATTGGCCAAGAAAAAGCAGTTGAACTTATGAAACGTGCAGCCCTTCAAAGAAGACATGTACTCCTAATTGGGGAACCAGGCACCGGAAAAAGCATGTTGGCTCAAGGGATGGCTGAACTCTTACCTGTTGAAGAAATGGAAGATATTGTAGTTTTTCCAAATCCTGAAGAAGATAATCAACCCCTTGTGAGGGGTTTTCCATCTGGTTTTGGGGCTGGAATCGTTCGCCAATATAGAGAACGAGCAAAAACTGTGTCTTCTTTTAGAAAAACTATACTGACTGGCTTAATGATTGCAATCGCTGTAATTACTTTTTATTATACTTTTATACTTAGAATCCCACAGGCACTATTTAGTGGTATTATTGCTGCTGCATTCTTAATGATTTTAGGTCAACAAACTAAACCATCAAGGATAGTTCTTGTCCCCAAACTTCTGCTTAATAGGAGGCCTCGAGGAAGATCACCCTTTATTGATGCAACTGGTGCACATGAAGGTTCACTTTTAGGAGATGTTAGACATGATCCTTTTCAATCTGGTGGGTTAGAAACACCTTCACATGAACGGGTTGAAGCTGGTGATATTCATAGAGCTCACAAAGGTGTTTTATTTATTGATGAAATTGCAACCTTAGGTAAAAAAATGCAAGTTGATCTTCTAACTGCAATGCAGGAAAAAAAATATCCAATAACTGGGCGAAGTGAAAGATCTGCTGGGGCTATGGTTAAAACTAGTCCTGCGCCCTGTGATTTTGTATTAATTGCTGCTGGTAATGTGGTGACACTAAAACACATAAATCCTGCACTGAGGAGTAGAATTCAAGGTTATGGTTATGAAGTTTTTATGAATGATACTGTTAAAGACACTAAAGAGAATGAAGAAAGGTTTATTCGATTTATTGCTCAAGAAGTCGTAAAAGA
Source organism: Candidatus Altarchaeota archaeon (assembly GCA_018220935.1). Taxonomy (GTDB): domain Archaea; phylum SpSt-1190; class SpSt-1190; order SpSt-1190; family SpSt-1190; genus JAAOXX01. The sequence continues at coordinate 59,923 of JAAOXU010000015.1, forward strand.
CAAAAAAATTCCACATTTCTCGGCCAAAGGAATTGCTGAAATTATTGGTGTTGCAAGGAGAATGGCTAATAGGAAGGATCATCTTACTTTGAGACTTCGAGAACTTGGTGGTGTTGTCCGTGCTGCTGGTGATTTGGCGCGTGAAGGTAATGCGAAGTTAGTTGATGATAAACATGTGAGACTTGCAATGAATAGTGCAAGGCCACTTGAGAGTCAGTTAGCCTCAAAATATTTAGAAAAGAAAAAAGATTATCAAATAATTGCAACTACTGGTAAAGCAATTGGTAGGGTCAATGGGCTTGCTGTAATTGGGGACGATGCTGGAATTGTTTTACCGATTGAAGCTGAGGTAGTACCTGGTAGTGGAAACAAGAGTGAAGTTATTGCCACTGGAAATCTTGGAACTATTGCAAAAGAAGCGGTTAGTAATGTTTCAGCTATAATTCGAAAGTGGTTTGGTCAAGACTTAAAAAAAGATTATGACATTTATATCCAATTTTTACAAACATATGAAGGTGTTGAGGGTGATTCAGCTAGTGTGGCTGTTGCGGCAGCTATTATATCATCTGTAACTAAAGCGCCTGTAAGACAAGATATTGCCATGACTGGTTCACTTTCAGTTAGGGGTGATGTATTACCTGTTGGTGGTGTTAATGCTAAAGTTGAGGCGGCAGTTGAGGCGGGTATTAAGGAAGTTATAGTTCCAAGTGCTAACATGAAAGATATTGTTACTAAAAAAGCTAACAAAATTAAGATTATCCCAGTTTCAAAATTAGAAGACGTTATTGAAGTCGCGCTGATTGGTAAAAAATTATTATCTCTTAAAAAAACTACTAAAAAAACTACAAAAAAGGTAGTAACGGCTTGAATCCCGTCTTACGGGATAATTTGCTAAAGGTTATTTATCCCTAGCTTATGTCCTAATATGCTCCCTATATCGACAGACATGCCAGGAAAAAACCGAATTTGTCCCACTTGTGCGTGTGAAGTGAGTTCAGATATTTGTGTAAAAGATAAGGTTAAGACTTTTTTTGTTGACAGTGTTGCTGGTAAATTTGTTAAACTTCGAGCCGAATATGGATCTCCTGGTACTTCTGAGTTGCTCAAATCATCTAAGTTTGGTTATGATTTACGAACTAATATGGATGGTATAACTGATAAGCGTGCATTTGATTTAGACATTCAAACGTACATTAGGGCTTTGAGTGAAGTTGTTAAACCTAAAGTTTTAGTGTTTTCAAAAGACCATAGAGATAGTGGGGATTTACTACAGGCTGCATTTGAGACTTTTGCAAAAGAATCAGGTCTTGAATACGGAGTAGTATATGGACATATTCCAACTACACCATCCTTTTTTGTGGCAGCGTCAATTGCGTATCAAACTAAAAAGTCAGTTCTTTCTTTACAAGCAACTGCATCTCATAATCCCCCTAACTACAACGGTATAAAGGCAATGGGGGGTAGTTATACACATAATATTTATCCAAAACATGTAGAATTTTCAAGTCAAATGAAAAGTGAAGATGTAATTGACGCTTATCTTGATTGGTGTACTCGATTTAAACCATATGAAAAAGAAATAACGTTTGATATGAATAATGGTGCTGGGGCAACTATAATTCCAAAGATTGCAAGTAAACTATATCCAAAGGCTAGTCTCTTTAATGATAAACTCTTAGCTGATTTTGGTGGTAAAACTCCTGAGCCTGGTTGGTTTGTGGGTTGGACTGGTTTGGGTGTTGCGTATGATGGGGATGCTGACCGAGCACCATTCTACAATGATTCTAAGATGATTTTTTTCTCACAATTTTTGGCAGGTATGATAAAAGAAGACTTAGTTGGTGAGAGAAAAGTTATTGCCGACCAACGGACTCCGCCAAGTTTAATTGATTATTTGACTGATCAAGGTGTAAAAATTAGTGTTGGTGATATTGGTAGAACAAATCAAGCTGAAATTTCTAAGAAAAATAACGCATTTTGGTATGAAGAAAACTGGCATACTGGGGGTTATCCAGTGGGTAAAACGCGATTTTTCTGGGATGATGCTATTTATGCAACTTGTTTTTGGCTTGATAAATTGAATGTTCCAATTGAGAAATTACTTGAAGGTGTGCCAACTTTTGAATATACTGAAGAAAAATTCATTGTTGGTGCTGGCTTTAACTTAAATATTTTAAATACACTTGACTCAAAAGCTATCGACTATGTGAAATTACCTAGTGGTGGTGTTAGAGTTGAAGACAGTAAAGGTCATATATTGCTTCGTGAAAGTAATACTGAAATTGGAACTGTAAAATTACTCGCGACTGGTGTTGATAAGGATGCTTTAAAGACTAAGTTAGAGTTTGGCAGGGAACTTATCACTTCCATAAAGGGGAAGTGAATTAACAATTTTTTCCATTCGTTTTTCGTCAAATACGCGAATAGCATCAAGTCCTGAAAATGAATCCCCTAAACCTGTGGTTATAGCAACAAAAGGTAAGCTTCTAGTTGGGACTACTCCGTTGGGTGAGCGCTTTAGGGGGAGTGTTATGACTTGCTTATAATACCTTAAATCACCCATGGTCCAAGCCTCAATAATATCAATTAAAGGTCTCAGCAATTTTTTATTGGTTGATGTCACGTAGTCGATGGTGTGAATTGTAACTCCGCACCCTAGTTCGTCCTTTATTTCTTTGGCATCAGTGCTCTTAGCATTAAACAAAATTTTTGCTTCCCTTTCATTCATACCAATGTGATGTAGTTTTTTTTCTTCAATTAGTTTATCAATGGCGTAAGCCATATTTTCGTTGGGTTCTCCAACTTCTAGATACACTTTCATATTTTTCTGTATCTTACTAATAACTTCATCAATTTTTTCTTTTTCTTTAATCAAGTGAAAACCTGAGAGTAATAATATTCCGTCTTTCATCTTAGACCAAAAAGATTTATCGATGTGACCTTCTGTTGTCATATCATCCCAACTTAAGATTGTTCTCTTGAATTGAGAGAGTGGTGGAAACAATTCTAGTGAAATATGTTCATAAATTGGATCATCTCTTATGGCAGACTTAGAAGTTTTTTCTCTTACACCATGAAAACTTACGGGGAGATCATCAAAATATTTCATTAACTCTTTTGGTCTGTAAGGTGCTGAAAGGTGACAAGATATGCCTAATTTTCCCAAAAAATATGCAGCATTTCCTGCATTTCCACCAACCCGCGTTTCGCTTACATTTATGAATTTTTTTAGTGTGTTAAACGTGGTTTTTGTGACAAAATACTCTTTTCCGTGCTCCTTTATTCCCATACCCTTCAATTTCAGTAAAATATCCAAAGTTGCCCTAGAAACGGAGTCTAAATGTGTAAAAAGTCCAATCCAAAGAGGTTTTTGGCCGATGGAGCCCATTAAAGGGATTTTCATTATAAAGATGTATCATAACCTTATATTTTATTTTGATGTCATTTTATTGTGAATGAGTTACGTAAGCACTACTTTTTAGATCGGTGGGTTATTGTTTCTAAAGATAGGGCTAGTAGGCCTCATAATTTAGAGGTTAGAGAAGTCAATATAAGACAAAAAACTTGTCCACTTGATAGGGAAACCCTTGATATGCCTATAGTTGACAAAATTGGGGAACCTTGGACTGTTGCTTCAATACTAAATAAATATCCCGCTCTAACTACTGATGTTCCACTTGATGTCGAAGATGGATTTTTTGAAACTAAAGGTGCATATGGGAGTCACGAAGTTATAATTGATCACTATCTGCACAAAAATTTAGAGGATTTTTCTGATGAACATATAACTAATTTAATTGAAATTTATGCGAGAAGGACTAAGTATCATATGGGTAATGATAAGATTCAATATGTTAGTGTTTTTAGAAATAGTGGTGCTGATGCGGGGGCTAGTATTGCTCATCCACATTCTCAACTAGTTGCACTCCCTGTTGTCCCGCGTCAAATTTATAGGGAGCGCGGTAAACTTGACGAGTATTTTAAGATGCATGGTGAGAATGCCTTTGACACTATATACAGAGAAGAAAAGAATGGGCCGCGTATGTTATTTGAGACTCTTAACTTTTTTGTTATTGCACCTTTTGCTTCTATTTTTCAAGGGGAAACTTGGATTATTTCTAAACAAAATGTTAGGACGCTTTTTGAACTGAGTAAGGAACAAAAACAAGACCTTGCTCTTACCTTAAAAAAAACAATTAAAGGAATCCAAAAAGTATTTCCAGGGGTCTCGTATAATTTTGCAGTTCATCAAGCACCAAGGGGGAGAGACTTCCGGTTACATCTTGAAATTATGCCAAGACTAAACAAATTTGCGGGTTTTGAACTTAGTAATGATATGTACATGAATACCCTCCCTCCCGAAAATTATGCACAAGAGTTTAGGGAGGCAATTAAGTGACGACACTTTTTGAAGTTAGTTTTGAATGTGGTAATAAGGTTGGGGGTATTTGGACTGTTATTACTTCTAAATCCGCCTTTATACAAAAAAACTTCCCAAATTATTACACAATTGGCTTTTACAATCCTGACAATACTGAAGTTATTGAAAAACCGGCTCCACCCTTCTTAAAAAAGGCATTCTCGACGCTTTCAAAAAAAGGTATCACGTGTAAATTTGGTAGTTGGATCTATGCAAATGATTCAAATATTATTCTAGTTGATGCGAAAAAATTTCAAAAAGAAGTGAATGCGATTAAGGGTTTATTATGGGAAAAATTTGGTATTGATTCACTCGATGCGGGATTTGATTTTGATGAACCTCTTGCGTGGAGTTATGCAATTGGAATGTTAATCGAAGAGATTACAAAAAATAATCCAGGAAAAAATATTGTACAACTTCATGAGTGGCTAACTGGGGGTGCACTTTTATACCTAAAACTTAAAAATATTAATGCACATACTGTTTTTACAACCCATGCAACAGTTTTAGGTAGGGCAACTGGTGGTAACATTCCAAAAAAACCAGATGAAGAAGCTAGAAAAAGAAACGTTACTGCAAAGCACTTACTTGAAAAAGCCGCCGCACGCAATGCTGACGTATTTACAACAGTTAGTGATGCAACTGGTGTAGAAGCTGAAAAAATTTTGGGACGAAAACCTGATATTATAACATATAATGCCATGGGGAAAGTTAGTGACCTTGCAAGCCTAATGAAAGATAAAGTCATGTACAGAAAGAAAATTGATGAGTTTGTTCGTGCATATTTCTTTCCATACTACCCCCTTAATCTAAAAGACTATCCTGTAATTTATACTGCTGGGAGATATGAATTTCTTAACAAGGGTTATGACGCATACATTGATTCACTCGGATTAGTGAATAAAAAACTAAAAGAAATCAATTACAAGGGTTGGGTCTTGGCGTTTATTTTAGTCCCTGCTGGTACACTTGGTGTCAAAGAAGAAGTTAGTCAAAACTTTTCATTTTACAAACGAATGAAAGAAGTTCTAAAAGAAGATGTTGAAAAAATTAGTGAAGAAGTTTATTCACTGCAATCTGAAGATGATGTTGCAAGTCACTTGAGTGAAATTTTAGTTGATTTAAAGAAGCTAAAATCGCGAATAGCTACTAGACAAGGTAAAAACCCCCCAATTTGCGCTTTTCAGCTCTCTTCTGGTGAAAATAATGATGAGATTATAAAAAGATTAATCCAAAATGATTTATTGAATCGTCCTGAAGACAAAGTCAAGGTAGTGTACTTTCCCACATATATCAATAAACAAGATGATTTACTAGGTCTCAAATATAAGGACTTTTTAATTGCTGCTAGTATGGGTGTATTCTTGAGTCGATATGAACCTTGGGGGTATACTCCAATGGAGGCGGCTTCATACTTAAGTTCATCAATTACAACTAAAACTGCCGGGTTTGGTATGGCACTCTCAAAATTAAATCAACTAAGGGGTATATACTTGACTGATGCAAATTCTCCAAAAGAAACGTCTCAAATAATTTCTGATTTTATTTTACTTAGTAAAAATGAACGATTGGATCTAGAAGTTGATGCACATAAAGTAATTTTAAAAAATTTTATTTGGGATACTTTAGGTACTCGATATCTTAAAGCATATTCTAAACTTTAACTATGCTTTAGTTAGTTTATCATTGACTAAAGATTTTAAGTCTTGTAAAATGTTCATGAAATTGGTAAATGCGTCATATGGTCCTTGATACGCTTCAGCTCTAAAATAACTATGAACCTCTTCATCTCCTGCAAATTTGGTACTCATATAATACAAATGATCACTGGTTGAAAGTTTTCTCCACGTTTCAATTAAAGACAAATCTTTTGTAGCTTTTACTGGGAGTTCAAGTTCGCGTAAGAAATTAAATGCTGAATTTTGCATCTCATTTCCTAACCATGCACTTAGATCTCTATCCATATCTGCCCAAGAAATAAACTCAGGTGAATTTATTTTGTCTACAAATTTTTTACTAAGGAGGTTTGAAAGATGTGTCCACTCAACTCCCGTATCTTTTCTGGCTTCCCTTGGCAAGTGCTTCAAGAATTCAAAAATTCCTGTGTCTTCCCAATGGTGTTCACCAAAGGTTTCAAAATCTATGAAAATGACTGTGAATGGGTTTGGCATGTTTTTTAGCCAGTTGGCGTACTTTGTGGCGGTTAGGGGGTATCCCTCCCAACTCCTTGAGGAGAATCTAAAGGCAATATCATCACTTAATTTATAATTTCTCATAAAAAGTTGTAGTTTAGTATTATCTGCTTTGTAGGGATAGCCTGGGTCTCTCCATCCTAAAATTTTTTCACTACCTTCTGTAACAATTCCCTTAAAGTTTAGTTTTTCCGCTGCGGCGGCTACATCATCATTGTAAAAGGACTCTGTGTTTCTGAATATTTTAGCTTTTTTGTTAAATAAGTCACTGACCATTTTCTTGTGCATATTGACTTGATCCTTAAATTCATTTTCAGATGTCAAAAATGCGAGTGAGTGATAATATGTCTCGCCTAAAATTTCAAGACCGCCTGTGTCATTCAAGTCTTGGAGTGCTTTAATCACACTCGGTTTATACTTTTTGGCTTGTTCCATAAAAGTTCCAGTCATTGACAGATTAACCTTGAACTCATTATCTTCACATAAGTCTTTCATAATTTTTAAAGTTGGAAGATAACTTTTTCTTGCAATTCTCTCAAATAATCTTTTGTTCAGCCCGTCATTAAAGTAATGTTTATGATGACCAATATCAAAAAATGTGTATTGGTTTATTCTCCACGGTTGGTGGAGTACTGCACAAAATGCGGCATTATGCACCTTTTATTCCCCCATAGACTTTTTCAAATTCCTTTGAGATTTCATCCCAGCTGAATTTAGTTACCTCCCTGCTACCGTTTTGTCGTAAGGCTCTCTTGACGGGTGGATAACTTAAAGTTTCAAGTATTCTTGATGCTAGTAAAGTAGTATCCCAATAATCTACTTTAAAACAATTCTTGATAATTTCACCAACACCTGAGGTTTTACTAACTATTGTGGGATTTCCACTAGCAATAGCCTCAAGTGCTACAATTCCAAATGGTTCACTAACTGAAGGCATGACAAATATATCTGAGCTTTGATACGCAGCTAAAAGTTCTTCATCATTAACTTTTCCAGTGAATATAATATTCTTCTCAAGACCCATGCTGACTGCCAATTTTATTAGGTAATTCCGGTCTGGTCCATCTCCTACTATAACAAATTTTACTTGTGGATCTACGCTATTTACCATTTTAGCTGCGTGAAGTAAGTGCCAAACACCTTTTTGAATAGTTAATCTACCAACAAATAGTACGACTTTTTCACCTAATTTTTTGAGGGGTTTATGTGGATTCGATTTAAACCTATCTAAATTGATGCCATTGTAGATTACTTTAATTTTATTCTCATCAATACCATACACATCAACTAACTGTCTTTTAGTTTTTTTACTATTTGCAATGACAAGATCTGCTTTTTCTGCGCCCATTTTTTCCATCTCAACGACCCAGTCTCTTGGTTTATTATTGGTTCTGTCAAATTCTGTGCTGTGAACGTGAAATATGAAAGGGACTCCCTTTTCTTTTAACATTATTCCTGCGGGAACGGTCATCCAATCATTAGCGTGAATTACATCAAATTTTTTGTGTTCACATGCCTTAAAAAGTGAAAAATTAAACCCATAAATTTGTCTAATGGATTCCCAATCAAGTATGGGTTCACCATTGTGAAAGTATACTGAATATCCTAATTTTGCGGGTGCTTCAATTATTTCTGCATCTAGATCCCCTTTCCAATTAATTCTTGGAATCCCGACTAAAAATTTTACATGATTTCGCACTTTATTGAAACTTTTAATAAGTTCATATACTGCTACACCTAACCCACCACTAAATACTGGCCAAAGTTCACTTGATAAGATTAATACGTTCATTCGTCTTCCTCCTGTTTTGGTAAGAATGCGACAGACCATAGTTGGTGAGTTGCACCAAGAGGTGCCCCGTGACTTATTGTCTCAGGCATACCATATAATGTTTTACTATCATAAAACTCTTGGTATCCTTTTAGAATTTTACTTGTTAATTTATCATTAAAACTGAGTAGGCCCCAATATGTGGTTAATCCCCAAACCCTTTCATGATACTTTTCAGGGTTACTTGACTCTGTTTTTGATACTGCCTTGATTCCAAAATCAGTAACCAATTCTTTTCTTGCCTTCTTTAATGTCCTTTTTCTCTGACCTAAAGATGCTTGACCTAGCAGTACAGGAACTAATGAATTGGCCGTAAATTCATATGGGCCATTGACTGAATCTCTAAAAACCTCATCTTGAACTAGCGAATTTTCAATTACTTCCCAGACATCCGCAGACGCATCACTTAAAACTTCGTCATCAAAAATTTCAGCACCCCTATCAAATGCCTCAACCCAAAGGGATTGAACCTCAATTGCACCTTGTCTATTAATTGTATCCATCCAAGTTAAGTTGGCTGGGTGTTTGACAAACTTATCTTTGTTGTGTAATCCGTATTCGAGTGCTTCTTTTACAGCCTTCCCATTAATTTTTCCTGTTTCAAGAAATGCCTCGTCACTTGCAATTATGTAGAGTGGTGTTGAGTCTGCTCCTGCTTCTTTACCGTTATACATGAAAGGTATTGAACCATCATTTAGTTGGTAATTTTTTATTAAGCTCATTGCACTTTGAACTTCATTAATGAAACCTGCATCAATTAACGGTCTTACCATCCACAAAAAATCACGTGTCCAAAACTGATTGAAATATGGAAAACCTGCAAAAAATGCACTATGACCCTCAATTTTAGTCATCAATTGGTTGATTGAAGTCGCAACTTTCCATCCGGCCTCTGGATATTTTCTAATTTGTTTTCTATATGCTTTTTTTGCGCCCGCAAAGGTTGTGGTTACATTTGAATCAATTAAGAAATTCAATTCCATTTTTTTAGACTTAGAACTAAAGACCCCTGCAATAAATTTCTCTTGGGGGTCTTCTTGCCAATCGTATCCACGTTCACTTGCGTATTTTCCTGGGAAGTGTTCTTCTCTTTGTCTTAAGGGAGTAAAACTGGCACCTTTTGAGACCACTTTAAATTGACCTACTGCATTACTTATGATGACTCCGTTTCTCTTACTCAATTTATAGTCTCTATTATGTGTATTCTCATCTCTTTTTCGTATATTAACACCAATTTCAATATCCCATTCAATTGGTTTTTCTGCTACTAATTCTACAATGAGTCCCTCTTTTGTTACACACATTTTCTGAGTAACATTATTATTGTAAATTAATTCGGCACTGATGCCGTTGTACTTTATGTTTTTGAAGTTTTTTGGTGAAAGCCACGCGTCTCCCGCCTTTACTGCTAAATATTCAAGATATTTAACTTCGTTTTTCCATAATCCTGCCCATTTACTACCATATGCCCCATTTGCAAATGAAAGGAAAAAGATGCCATCTTGGGATAGTAAAAACGTTTTATCATTGGCCTTTTGACCTAATAACGAAATTACGGAACCCATTACTAGTTTAGAGTCTAATTATTTAAATGATTATTCATAAACGGTGTGAAAGCATCCTAAATAGTGTAAAAGCTTATATCGCACTCTGTAATATCTCTATATGGTGACAATTAGTGCCATTAAGGCCGATATTGGTGGTTATCCTGGACATCATTCAGTTCATCCTGATTTAATCAAGACGGCTGAAAAAGAACTTGAAAATGCAAAAAAAGCTAAACTTCTAATCGATTATCGGGTTTTAGCTTGTGGAGATGATCTGCAGCTTATTATGACCCATGATAAAGGGGTTGATAGTAAACCAGTTCACAAACTTGCTTGGGATACTTTCATTAAGGGAACTGAAGTTGCAAAGAAACTAAAGCTCTATGGTGCAGGTCAAGACCTATTAAGTGATGCATTTTCATCTAATATTAGGGGTATGGGACCTGGTATTGCTGAAATGGATATTGAGGAACGAAAAAGCGAACCCATTGTAATTTTTATGGCTGATAAGACTGAGTCAGGGGCCTGGAATTTCCCGCTTTACAAAATCTTTGCAGATCCATTCAATTCAATTGGTCTGGTTATTTCCCCCAAGGTATCTCGTGGATTCAGCTTTGAAATACTTGATTTACAGGAGAGAAAAACTGTGACAATGGATGCACCTGAAGAAATGTATCACATCTTGGCTTTGATTGGTGCCAGTGGAAGATATGTAGTAAAGCGCATTTACACTAAGGATAAAGAAGTTGGTGCTGTGACTAGTACTGAGAGTTTACACCAAATCGCTGGAAGATATGTTGGGAAAGACGATCCAGTTATGATTGTAAGATGTCAAGGAAATTTCCCTGCATTGGGAGAAGTAATTGAACCTTTTGCATTCCCCTACCTTGTTAAGGGTTGGATGCGAGGAAGTCATCACGGACCATTTATGCCAACTAGTTTTGAACAATCGACTCCATCAAGGTTTGATGGACCACCACGAGTTACTGCCGCTGGATTCCAATTAGCTAATGGTATGTTTGTAGGTCCAGTTGATTTATTCAAAGATCCTTCATATGACAGAGCAAGACAAAAAGCAAATGCAGCAGCTGACTATATGAGACAACACGGTCCATTTGAACCTAATAGATTAGGGTTAGACGAGATGGAGTACACCACTCTACCAGATGTCTTAACTAAACTAAAATCCAGGTTCAAGAAAATCTGAGCAACGAAGTTGCGAATTCATGAAGTAAGGCCTTTAATGGCCTCTTCAATATTTTTCTTTTTTACAATTCCACTAGCGACTAGAACGCCCTTGGCTCCGAGTTTCATTGCGACTTTAACGTCACTAAAATCTTTAACTCCGGCTCCAACTAAAACAGGAACTGAGATTTTTTTCACTGATTTTTCAATAATTTGAGGCTTTGCTTTACTAACGCTCACGTCCCCTCCAATAAGTTCAGGGGGTTCAACTGCGATAAAATCGGGCTTAAAACGTGCTAGTTTTGCACCCTCAGTTGGATCTTTTGCACACACTATTACTTTTTTTCTTTTGGCCTTAATTAATTTTACAGCTTCACCAATAAATTTAGTATCGCGTCTGTTTTCACTGTGATTTATTATGACACCTTTTGCACCTGCAGCTAGAACTGCTTCCAAAGTCACGTGACCTGTCTTTGCACCAGGACTAACGGGGTCAATATGTTGAGCATAAACTGGAATTTTTACGGCGCGACTTATCATACGAATATCAGTTGGAGCAACTGCTAAAATGATTTTTTCTTTGCTTTTTTTTGCAAATTTGTCGAGTGATTTTGCAACTTTTAGGCCTTTATCACCTGTTGTCTCCTTATACGCCTTAAAATTTATGATGTAGAGTGGTTTCATGACAACATTACTGTTTTTCTATACTTATGTTTTGGTGTATTGGGGGCTTAACACTGTTGAGGAAGGGGTTTAATAATAAAATTAACATGTTAACTTTATGAGAACACAAACGTTTTCCCTGTTGACAATTGCTTTTTTGCTACTGACTGGATTTAGTCAGATGGCAGAAAATAACCAGGCTGGAGACTCTGGTTTATCACCAATGGGAGAAAAAATGAATTTAGTCCAGACTAGACTTAATGAAAGACTAGATGCTGTAGGTGAAAGTAAGAACACACGCGTTCAAAATACGCACGGATACAAAGTACAAGCATATGTTGACGGATTACATGGTGCTGGAGACCTTGTTGACGGTGAACTAGGAGAACAGATTAGGGCAGTTGCAAAGACTATGAATGGCACTGTAAATGCAATGACTCAGTCTGAAGAAAAAGTTCAGTCCCGAAATGTCTTTATGAAGGCCCTTTTTGGGTATAATAAAGCGGCAGTGACTGATACTGAAAACCAAATGGTTCAAACACGTGAACAAATTCAAGAACTAAAACAACTTTCAAACGGTGTTAGTGATGAAGCTGTAAAAGATATGATTCAATTTCAAATAAGAGATATGGAATCAAATATGGAAATGCTTCAAACTGGTCTTGAAGAAGCAAAACAATCTAGAGGACTTTTCGGATTTTTATTTGGGAAGTAATTCCCATCTTTTTTTATTTTTTAATTATTTTTATTTAATTATTGACACCTATACTTATTATGAAAAAAGTGGGGAGCGTGTCTCACTATTTTACTAAGCTCGGTGTCTGTGTAATCGAGTTGGAAGCTGACATCAAAGAAGGGGATAAGCTGACTATCAAGGGGTCAACTACTGACTTTGAGCAGGTAATTGGGTCCATGGAAATAGACCGAAAAAAAGTAACAAAAGCTAAATCCGGTCAATCTGTTGGCACAAAAGTGAGAGAACGTGTCCGGGAAGGAGACGAAGTATTCAAGGCATAGTTGCTTTGAATCGTTTTTTGAACTTTATAGGGGGCTTGAGCGCTAGTTTTTAACTCTATTTCAAAAACGAGTCAATGATTTTTCAGATTTTCCTTCAAATGAGTCATTTGGAGCTATATTTGGTTGCTACAAAATCTATTATAACTCCATATAAAACCCCTGCAAATAAGCTTGGTATATCTCTGAAGCCACTTGTTAATACAACTGCTAAGCTTACAAATGCTCCAAATGTGAGCCCTCTCAAATAAACATTATATTTGCTTTTGATAAATTTTATTGGCTCTGCCAACCCTATTAAAACCCCCATTAAAACACGATTATACCACGTGGCTAAAAGAAAAATTTCATTTCCAATATATCCAATTCTGGTGCCGACACCAATAATACAAAAAATTCCTAAGATTGCACCCAATATCATTGAAATGTAGAGCCTTTTTTTATTTAACATATTAGATTCTGGTAACTAGGAATTTAAATATAACGAACAACTTGAGCGCTAAGGAGGGGATTTGAACCCCTAATCCCAGAGGGACTAGTTTTCGAGACTAGCGCATTACCAGATTCTGCCACCTTAGCAGAACTAAGGGGTTTTTGTCATTTTTAGCGTTTACTAGTTCACTAAAGTTCCTATTAGAAAGTCTTCGGCTTTCTCTCTTGCTCCTTCTGAATGCGAAGTATTTGAACCCATAGGTCTGGTTTCAAAAAGAGTTGTAGCGTCTTTTCCGCAGCCCTCAAGTATGGCTTCTCCACCTGGGTGACTTGTAAATTCACTAACATCGTATACTTTACCACTAAGGACTATCCAACAATCTCCTTGTGTGCTGTGAGTTGAGACATCACTTAAGGTATAAATTTGTAATTCTTTAACTTCTACGACTGTGTTTTTGTCTTCAACTTTATTATTCCCAATAAAACTAAATGATGCGAACCCCACTAGTATTACAATGACTGCTAAGACTGGTAGGTACTTCATAGTTCTTATTAATTATAAATGAATAAAAGCTTAACGGTGTTTAATCAACGCGTTTTTGAGAAAGCTTCTATTTTTTCTAAAGCATTTGTAAGTACATCTTTGGGGGGTAAAAATACCATCCTAAAATGATTTGGTCTTGAAAAGCCAGTTCCATGAACTACCGCTACGTGCTTTTTTTCTAAGAGATCCATTGCAAAATTTACATCGTCTTCAACTTCAGGGAAAATATAAAAAGCACTTTCTGGTTTTACTACCTTAAAGCCAGCATTTTTTAGTCCTGAATATGCTGTGTCTCGTCTTATTCTTAACTTTTCAATCAATGGCTTAATCCATGTACCTCCATCATTAATGGCCTCAACTGCACCATATTGTATTGGGACAATTGAGGAGAGTCTTGCCATTAAAAACTTCAGAAAGCCTTTTTCAACTTCTTCCGCACCTTTAAAATATGAATAACCCAGTCTGTATCCGGGTGCAAGAAATGTTTTTGAAAATCCATTGAAAACAAGGAGGTTTTCATCTCTTATCCTTCCCATGTTTTCAACTTTACCGTCAAACCTAAGTAAATCATAAATTTCATCAGCCACAACTAAAGTCTTGAGGTCTGCCACTGCACTTAAAAATTCTTTTGAGTAAACTTGGCCTGTTGGATTATTTGGATTGATTAACACAAAAGCCTTGGTTTTATTTGTGACTAATTCATTAATTTCATTAGGATCTGGATTTATTGCGTCATAAAACTTTATTTTTGCTCCAAAAAACTTAGCAAAAGAGCTATATGGTGGAAACGTTGGCGATGGTAAAACCACCTCATCCCCTTCGTCAATTATAGTTGCAAAAAGGGCAAGTATTGCTTCTGAAACTCCATTATTAATGTAAACATTTTTTGGATCAATTTGAACTCCTTTATTTTTTTCCCAATGTGATACGGCATTTCTTAGTTCTGGTATTCCTTCGCTTGGTCCATAAAAACCTTTATCCACATTATCTGCAACACCTCTAGCAAATACTTCTGGTGTCTTGAAATCATATTTTAATGGGTCGCCAATATTTAGTTTAGTTACTATATTGCCTTGTTTTTCAATCTCAGAAATTTTTACTGCAATTTCTCTTATTGCATACTTTAACGAATTCACTCTTTTTGAAATCATCAATTTCTACAACACAGAAAAATAAAATGCTTCCGGTGTTTAAACTTTCCAATCTGTTATTTCAGCTTTCTTAAAACTAAAATAAAATATTGAAGATAAAGTCAATACTGAATATATAGGTCCATATAACAAAAGATAGCTTAATCCGTCAGTCATCGAAATACCCCAGTCAAGAACTTTATTCATAATTAACATCCAACTACTTGTAAGAAATGCAGTCAAAGACAAAACATATGACATTTGAAATTTACTTGCAAAAGATAAAACTGCTAGAGTCGATAAAATGACTGTGGCAACTAATGGATAATAAGTGCCCATTGATGTAGTAGTTGTTGGTAAATTTTTTATCATGTCTTTTTTTGAATGTTTAAGGGTTTGAGCCGCTCCAACCCACCATCTTTTTCTTTGAACCCACCAGTCTCTAATTTTTTTTGGAGATGCAGTAAAAACTCCTGCTTCTTTAATATATCCAAACTTCAATTTGTTTTTTACTGCCTTAAAACCCATATCAAAGTCTTCAACTAGGACATTACTAAATCCACCAACACCTTCAAATGCACTTCGGTCCATAAGAAGTAGTGCACCACATACTGGCATAGTTTTTCCGATTTTATTAATTACAAAAAATGCCGTATTCATAAAAAGATATTCGACATTAACAGATCTTTCAAGTAAACTAGTACCCTCAACCATTAGCTTACCTGTGGCCATATCAAAGCCTTTTTCAGTATAGACTTTCCAAATATTGGTTAAAAAATTCTTATTTTCGGGTCTTGTATCCGAATCAATAAAAACTAAAAGTTTACCTGTGGACATCTTAACTGCGGCATTCATGGCCTTTACTTTCCCTCTACGCGATTTACTTAGAGTTAAATTCAGATGTTTTTGTTTTTTTAAGAATGTAATGTCTTCTTTAGATAACACATCTCCTGCCACAATAACTTCAAATTTTCCATCAAATTTTAGATTATTTAAGGTGTCCGGAATCTTATCCAACTCCTTATAAGCTGGAATTATGACACTGATGTCCACAAACAGACATAGTTCTACCATTAATAAACCCTTTGTAGTCAAGTGTCGAAGTAATTGTGAATTTATTCTTGTTTTTCTACAATTATAAAAGAATGAATATTTAAACTAAGAAACGTAAATCTTAAATGACCGTTTCTGAAACCGTCAAAAAACCCTTTTTAGACTTAAAGAAGTTCGTTGTGGGCATTTTACTTGGTGGGATTCCCATACTTGACTTTTTCGTGCTTGGTTTTGCACTTGAGGCCGCAAAGCATCCAAAAAAAGACTTACCTAATTTTACCCCTGAACAATTTATCTTGGGTTTAAAGGCTAAAGTTATAGGCATTTTTTACTCATTAATCCAAATAATTTTCTTAGTTGCTTTAGTGTTTTCAACTGGGGGTCTTAGTGTGTGGCAAAGCGCTTTTGAGAATTTAGCGGGTAGTGATAACCTTGGTCCATTAATGGTTGAGACTTTTGGACTTCCCATTTTCATTGCCTTTTTTACGTTGTCACTTATGATAATTTATCTTAGCACTTTTGCAATTTATGAAGTAGCTAAAACCAATTCTTTTAGAAATGGGTTTAATATTATACAAATTATAAAAGAATATTTTAACACCCGATACGCAAAAGTTTGGTTACTCGCATTCCTTTTACAGTTTGTAGTAATTACTATTCTTGGCCTAATACTAACACCAGTCTGGTGGATACCTGTACTCGGAGTTGGAATTATAAACTATGTGTCAACTCTAGTCTTTTGGACTTATTTAGGGGAAAAACTCCCTATGAAATAATTTAAACACTGTTTACTAAATTAAGTGTGGATATAAGAGAAGAGTTAAAGAAAGTAATTGACCCTGAAATTAATCATAATATTGTTGATCTTGGTTTAATTTATGAAGTAAAAGTTAAAGATAAACACGTAGAGGTTCTAATGACTCTCACAACTCCAATGTGTCCTGCAGGGGGATACCTTATGCATGAAGTAGAAAGAGTAATTACTGAATTAGGATACACATGTGAGGTTGAACTTACTTTTGATCCACCTTGGAATCCCGATATGATTGA
>JAAOXU010000016.1 GCA_018220935.1 Candidatus Altarchaeota archaeon
TAGATAAAATGAAGTCAGACAGAACCTTGCTTCAGGCCATGAATGTGGCGTCTCTCCCAAAAGTACTACCGAATGTATCTGTTATGCCTGATGGACATGAAGGATATGGTTTTCCAATTGGGGGTGTTGCAGCCTTTCCTTTAGAAGGGGGAATAGTTAGTCCTGGTGGAATTGGATATGATATTAATTGTGGAATTCGTTTACTAACGACTACTTTGAGTTTTGATGAAGTCAAGTCAAAGCTAGAACAACTAACTAATTCACTTTTTAATGCAGTTCCTAGTGGTGTTGGTGTTGGTGGTTCAATGAAACTCTCACGTGATGAATTCTTTAGTGCAGTAACTCAAGGTATTAATTGGGCAGTAAAACAAGGTTATGCTACAAAAAAAGACCAAAAGAGGATTGAAGAGCAAGGTTTTATGAAAACTAATTCAGATTCATTGAGTCAAAGGGCAGTATCACGGGGTTTAAGTCAACTTGGAACTCTTGGAGCTGGGAATCACTTTTTAGAGATTCAAAAAGTTGGGTGGACTAATAACACCTTAGCAGAAAAATTTGGACTAAAAAAAGATCAAGTTGTAATTATGATTCATACTGGTTCAAGAGGTTTTGGACACCAAGTTGCAAGTGATTATATCAAAAAAATATTATCAAAACAAAGTGAATATGGGTTAAAAATAACTGATAGAGAACTAGCTGCAGCACCCCTTGATTCAAAAGAAGGAAAATTGTATATTGATGCCATGAGGTGTGCAGTTAATTTTGCATTTAATAATAGACAAATTATTACTTATCTTGTGAGACAAGTTTTTGATGACTTTTTTAGTGATTCTCCTCAATTACTCTACGATGTTGCACATAATATTGGTAAGTTTGAAAATCATGGCGATGAGGTTTTCATTCATAGAAAAGGTGCAACTCGGGCTTTTGGTCCAAATAGATCTGATTTACCTATCGAATACCAAAAAACAGGTCAACCTGTAATAATTCCAGGTTCAATGGGAACTTCAAGTTATGTTCTTGCTGGTATGGGTAAAAAAGAGAGTTTTGAATCCACGTGTCATGGTGCGGGGCGAGTTATGAGTAGATCTTTTGCCAAAAGGAATCTATCCATAAATATGATTAATGCTGAACTCAAAAATAAAGGTATAATCCTTAAAGCAAAACACAGGTCTTTAGTCTCTGAAGAGGCACCTCAAGCCTATAAGGACGTTAATGAGGTGGTTGGTGTTGTTGAGGCCGCAGGCATCTCAAAAAGAGTGGCAAAACTACTCCCCCTTGCAGTAATTAAAGGCTAAAACAGCATTCTACGGGAAATATTTTTAATCTAGTAGTGCATAGTACTAATATGCCATACACTCCTCAAGTGGGTGATTTTTCGCACCCGCCTGCAATGATTCATTTTTTTTACTTTCCTGTAATTTTAACTCTCTTATTTTCCGTAATTTTTGGCTTTTTATTCTTCCTTTTTTAGTCAGATTTTTATACATCTGTATGAAGATTCTTTGTGATTGTGGAAGAATTAATAGGCGTACACAAACATTACCCACTAATTAAGGCACTTGGTGGTGTTTCTCTTAAAATTAAGTCTAAAGAACTCTTACTTATCATGGGTCATAGCGGCAGTGGAAAAAGTACTATGCTTAATATGGCTGGTATTTTAGATGTCCCAACAAAGGGTAAAATAAAATTAATGGGAAAAGATGTTCCAAAAAGTGAAGCTGAACGTGCAAAACTTCGCTCAGAATTTATGGGATTTATTTTCCAGGATTTTGGATTAATTCCTAGTATTACTGCAAAAGACAATATTTTGCTCCCCACTCTTTTTGGTGGAAACACACCTGAAAATAGAGTTGATGAAATTGCAGAGCAACTTGGAATGACACCGCGATTAAACCATTATCCAAGTCAGCTTTCTGGTGGTGAAAAACAAAGGGTTGCAATTGCAAGATCTCTAATTAACAACCCAAAAATAATCTTTGCAGATGAGCCTACTGGTAACCTCGATTCAAAAACAGGAGATATGGTCATGAAACTCCTAAGAAGTTTAGCTGACGGCGGAAAAACCGTAGTCATCGTTTCACACAATCCAGAACACGAAGCTTACGCTGATACTGTGATAAATATGAAGGACGGGAAAATCATATAAGGCAGGGTGTTGAAGCAAAATATGAGATGGGGAATTGTTTTGATGTTAATTATGGCATCAACCAGTGCTTTAACACTAGAATATGATCAAGTCTATACTGCTCCAGCTCAACTTGAAACTACGGGTTTTGTTTATTTGACTTTTTGCTCAAATACCGGAACGTTAAGAGCTTTTAGTTTTACTGCGGGTGGAATACCGGTTAGCCCAAATGATATCTCAATAGATTTTGATGGAACGGCGCTTATCCCTGATTGTAAACAAGCTGTGGTTCAGGTGAGTTCAAACACACCGGGATTATACTCATTACTTGTGACTTCTGTAGGGGACGAATGGATAGTCCCTGTTGAATTTAGTAAAGAAGAGCCAATTTCAATTACTACATCTCGCGCTGTAATCTACACTGGGTATGATAGTGTTAACATTAAGGTATCTGGACTGGGGGAAGATGCAAGTCTGAAAATTTGGTCTCCAGTTGTAGGAATATCCAAAATTCAAGCGTCAAATTTACCTGCTAGCTTTCCAACCACTTTTTACTTCTCAAAAACAGGTTTTTATGAGGTACCTGTGACTCTTGAGTATACGATTAATGATAAAATTATTACGCGAAATTTCACTCTTGGATTAAGGGTAGAAGATGCACCCTTACGAATCTTAAATGATTTAAGGGTTCCATCAGACGGCATTGCTAATTTCAGCGTTGAGCTAGAGGTCCCTGAAACGATTTACGCTAGTACTGTGTCTTTGAGTTCTGAATGTCTTGAAGGTGGAACTTCTAAAAGAATTGAAAACTTCAAAACAGGTACTGTGACTTTTTACATCAAAGGAACTTGTGACCCTGGACTTTATTCACTTGACGTTTCAGTTGGAGACTTGAAGACTTCAGTACCATTAACAGTATATGGTCCCGAAGGCTTTGAGCAATTCACTAATACCTTTGTAAAAGATGGTAAGCACACTTTGGAAGTAATCTTGGCCAATGAAGGTAGTCAAGCTATGAAGGCAGTATCTGTCAGAATTTTACCTGGTGAATACTCCATAATAAAAGAGGGTTCCTTTGTGGGTGACTTGGACTTTGGTGACTTCGACTCTGCGGAATTAGTCTTTGTACCATTTAACGAGCAGACAACGGTAAATTATCAACTAACTTACACGCTCGGTGGTGAAAAACTCTCAATCCAAAAGACATACGATTATCGTTATAAGAAAAGTACCAACACCGTTGGTATAATTTCAATATTAGTTGTAATCGGACTGGGTGTTTACTATGTTAGGCGTTCTAAAGCTCGTCGTTAAATTTCTGTCTCATAGAAAACTGCGAAGCTTTCTCACGACATTGGGAGTTGCAATAGGTGTGGCTCTAGTCTTTAGTATAATTGGGATTAATCGGGGTCTTGTGTCTTCAATTACTGATTTAGTTGATGGTTTTGGTGATAATTTTGCAACTGTACTTCCAAAAACCGGTGCTCTTGGTACTAGTAGTTCGGCCCCTTTTACACAACGCGAAGTGGACTTAGTTAAAAAAATTGATTTTGTTAAATTTGCTGCAGGAGGTTATGCAACAACTCTTCCTGTGACAATTAGGGGTGAAGACGTCTTCTTATTGATTCGTGGGGGTGATCCTGACACCATCGAAGATATCTTTAATGAAATACAATCGTATGAGTTTGAACTTGGACGTTCAATTTACAAGGATGAGCGAAAAAAAATTGTATTGGGTTACACCATTGCAGACAAATATAGTTTATCACCAGGTAGTCAAATTGAAATTGCAGGGGAAAAATTTAGGGTGGTCGGCGTTCAGAAAAAAACGGGCAATAGTCAACAAGATAATATCATTACTGCAAACGTTGAAGACATCTGGGATATAACGGGCGACTATGGTGAGTATCGTATTATTTTTGTTAAGATGAAAGAACTAAAGACTGAGGCTCTAAAAGATGAAATGGAAAAAATTAGAGGCTCTGAAAATTTTGATGTTACAACTCCTGAAAATCTAGCAGAACAAATAGCTACAATTTTAGGTGTAGTGAATGCCATTTTCTTGTCTGTTGCCAGTATCAGTATTTTGGTGGGGAGTGTGAATGTGGCAAATACTATGTATATGGCCATAGCTGAGAGGACTAGAGACATAGGTATAATGAAAGCAATTGGTGCTAGGCCCACTATAATTTCAATAATTTTTATGGTTGAATCTGGAATCTTAACGATGGTTGGTGCGTCAGTAGGAATAGTGGTTGGTATGCTTGTGATTTGGAGTTTTAGTTATGTTGGGGATGTGAGTGGCATGTTTAGTAGTTTTGGCTACCCCTTAAATTTAGACTTAATTTTATACACCTTTATCTTTGCGTTTATGGTGGGTGTTGCAAGTGGATTCTTTCCTGCAAGATACGCGGCAAGATTAGAACCTGTAGTGGCTTTAAGGAAGGGAAAATGAATGGTTTCGTATAATAAATTGGGCAATATGGTGATAAAGTTTATTTTTCACAGAAAGCTCCGAAGCTTTCTTACTACTATTGGTATTGCAATTGGTGTTGCATTAATTTTTAGTCTAATTAGTATAAATCAAGGAATGCTCAATGTAATCACTGAGAGCATTGATGAAGTCGGGGGGTCAATTGTTACAATCGTTCCAAAACTAGGTCCGGGTGCGGCTGGAGCTTTTAGTAAGGAAGAAATTGCGGCTGTAAAAAAACTGGCGTCAGTTAAGGATGCTGCAGGAATTTATGCAACAATACTACCTATTAGTATAAGGGGGGGAAAGGATGAGTACCTACCTGTCTATGGATATCAAGCAGGGGCACTTAATGCAATAGTTGATGAAATACAGTCGTTTAAGGTTGGGCGGGGAAGATTCATTGAGGATGACGACACGCACAAAGTTATGATTGGCTATCTCATTGCTGATGAGAATAACCTCGGTCCTGGGGGTATAATGGAGATTGGTGGTGTTGATTTTAGGGTTGTTGGGGTGCTAGAAGAAATCGGTAATAGGGATGATGATTCATCAATTAATGTGAACTCAAAAGATGTTTTTGAAATTACAGGGGAAGATGAGCAATATCATTTTATTATGGCAAAAGTTTTTGAGCCTGATGAAGACAGGATAAAGCGGGCAATTGAACGAGTTAGAGGGAGAGACGACTTTGACGTCTTCACACCTGAAGGCATAATGGAATCAATTAATAGTGTTTTATCTATATTAAATGCTGTTTTTGTGGGCATTGGAACTATAAGTATAATTGTTGGGAGCATTGGTGTTGCAAATACTATGTATATGGCAGTATTTGAGAGGACAAGAGAAATTGGCATTATGAAAGCAATTGGTGCTAAGGAAAGGGACATTCTACTAATTTTTATTTTGGAGTCTGGACTCCTTAGTTTAGTTGGTGGTCTCGTTGGAATTGTATTTGGATTCTTACTTGCACTAGGTATTGCAAAGGCCGCTTCAATTGGTTTGGGGTTGACTAACTTAAAGGCCGGATTTGATTTCAATCTATTCTTATTTTCAATGGGGTTATCCTTTATGGTGGGAATTTTAAGTGGATTCTTTCCTGCAAGATATGCCTCTAAATTGGAGCCGGTACAAGCTCTGAGGTATGAGTAATCATCCCCGCTTCGCGAGGAAGTTTAATAAAAACAAAACGTCAAATAAATGTGTGAGATACATAAGACAAGATGGTTTAGTTAATCAAGAAAAACTAAAAAACTCTAAAATCTTGGTTGCGGGTCTTGGGGGACTTGGTCAACCAGTGGCAACTTACCTTGCACTGTCTGGTGTTGGTACACTTTATCTTCTTGATGATGATAAAATCGAAGAGTCAAATTTAAATCGTCAATTCTTATTTACTGAAAAAGATATAGGAAAACTAAAAATCGATATTGTGGAAAAAAAAATAAATGAAATTAACCCTGATGTTAATTTAATCAAAATTAGTGAATTAAGTGATGATGTGAAATTAGATCTTGTAATGGATTGTTTTGATAATTGGCCTTCTCGATATGAGCTTTGGAATTTTGCTTTTAATAATTTAGTCCCTGTAATTCATGGAGCTGCAGATGAATTTGGTGGGCAAATTGCAGTTATGTTTAATCAAGGTGATGCATCCCCACTAATGGGAAAAAGTGAAAGTAGTTGTGAAGTACTTGGTGCAACTACAGGTCTTATTGGTTCAAAAATGGCAATTGAAGCCATTAAATTGTTGATGGGTAATAAAACTTCGAAGATGATAACATATGACGGGACATTTAATGAATTTCCAATAAAACCTGGAAAAACACCCGTACTAAAGGATTTTTCAAAACACGAAGTAATCAGGGTGTGGACTGACTCATTAAAAATGGAAAAAGGCAAGAAATACCTTATAATTTGTAAAGGTGGCTTGAAAGGTGCTAAAATGGCAGAAGAAGCCAATAAAAATGGATTTGATGCCGTGTCTATGAGTTATAGGGCTGCAAAGAAGCTAAAACTCTTGTAGAAACTAATTTAAGGGTGTTTTGTGCCCTTATACTTGTGGTAAAAGTTGTATTTGAAGGTCAAACCAAAAAAATTTCGACTAAAAAGAATATGAAAATAGTTGATATACTAAAACAACTGAATAAAAATCCTGAAGAATACATAACCGTGCTTAATGGTGAGGTTGTTACTGAATTTGAAACCGTTAAAGAAAAAGACATAATAAAACTTGTGCGGGTGTGGAGTGGTGGTTAGTTGTGAATGTGGTAAGCGTGCAGTTTTCTCTGATAAATTACCGCTTTGTAAATTTCACTTTGAAGCGTCATTAAAACAAACGATTTTTAAAAAACTAGATGAGTATGTGAGTGACTCCGATAAATTGGCAGTTGCTGTTAGTGGCGGTAAAGATTCGACTACTTTACTCGATATTGTAAACGAATGGGGGAAAAATAAACCAGTTGCAATTTGTATTGATGAAGGTATCAAAGGATATCGTGACCAATCAATAACTTTTCTAAAAGATTTTTGTAAACATCGCAATATTGAACTTTTAATTGTGAGTTTCAAAAATGAAATGGGAACTACACTTGATAAATTACTAAAAATCCGTGACAAAAAAAATCTAGATTTAAAGGCTTGTACAGTTTGTGGAACTTACCGAAGGTACTTACTAAATAAACGTGCAAGAAAAATTGGTGCTACTAAAATTCTTTTTGCACATAATAGGGATGATGAACTTCAAACATTTCTCATGAATCTAGCAACTGGAAATATTAACCAAATAAGTATCAAAGGTGAACTTGGTGGGTTAATTACTGATCCACTTTTTGTGGTTAGATTTAAGCCACTAATGGATGTTTCTGAAAAAACTCTGGCAACTTACGCTGCACTAAATTACTCTAGTATGCCTAGTGATGAGTGTCCTAATTTACAAGAGAGTGTGAGATATAAATCACGAATTTTACTAAACCAAATTGAAACAAAACAAACTGGAGCGAAAGTAAATTTAATGGAAGTCTACAAGAAAAAAATATTACCGGCGGTAAAAAAATTTACATCTCAATCAAGGAGAAAATTAATCAAATGTACTTTGTGTAGTGAACCTTCAAGTAATGAGGTATGCAAAGTATGTGAGATAAAAAAATTATTGAGCTAGTCTTTTACCGACTTCATCACATAACTTACAGATATTTTTTTCCTCAAGTTCCCCTGCTTCTAAACTGATTTTGGCTAACTCTACAACACCTTCTAGTTCTTTTTCATTAAGCTTAACCTTAGCTCGTTTACCCTTAATATATTGAGTTACTGCGGCGGGAGTTATGTGTAGCATTCTTGCTATTTCGTTCTGTTTTTTCCCTGTTTTTGATAATTCCGTGACTAAAGCACGTCTAATAGCTGGTAATACTTTCCTTGAAGACATCTCACATTTCATCATTGTTAATTACAGTCTTATCGTTTTATATTGTTAACTTTTAACATAGTTAATTATTTAATTCCACTAAATCCTTTAGAATTGTGTTGAGTGTAAAAAATTTGGTAGTAAATATCAATAGTCAGAGGATTCTTAATGGAATAAACATTTCAATTAAACCCGGAGAGGTCGTGGCAGTTATGGGTCCTAATGGTTCTGGTAAGAGCACACTTGCAAAGGCCATTATGGGAGACAAAAGACTCGAAGTATTTGGTGACATAAACTTTGAAGGTAAAGACATCTTAGACTTATCTCCTGATGAGAGGTCAAAAAAAGGTATTTTTTTATCTTTTCAAAGTCCACCTGAAATTGAAGGTATAAATTCTGAATATTTTTTGTCAACTTCAATTGATACTGAGTGGGATGCAGTAGTTAAACTAGCAAAAAAATTAGGAATAAAATCCGAATTATTTTCAAAAGATTTAAATGTTGGATTTTCTGGTGGAGAAAGAAAAAAAATTGAAATGCTTCAAGCTATACTAAAGGATCCAAAATTAATAGTACTTGATGAAATTGATTCTGGTCTTGATATTGATTCTATCAAAGTGGTTGATGAATTCATGAAAGATATGAAAAAACGAAATAAGGGTCTTTTAATTATTACACACTATACTAGAATATTTACAAACATTCAGCCTGACAAAGTCTATGTACTCGTTGATGGTAAGATCGCGGGTGAAGGGGGTCCTGAAATTTTAAGTAAACTTGATAAGTTCGGTTTTAAGGAGTGGAAGTGAATGGAATTAAAGTTCTTAAAAGACCGTGAGAAAAAGTATTGGTTTAAAGCTAAACAACGTAGTGAATTTCAAGTTACGGGACCTCTAACTGACAAAAAAGTGGAGCAAATAGCCGCTTTTAAGAAAGATCCGAAATGGATGATTAAACTCAGATTAAAAGGATTTAATTTTTTTAAAAAAATGACAATGCCAAAATTTGGACCTGACTTGTCTGGTATAGATTTTAATGACATAATTTATTATTCTAAACCTTCAGACAAAGCAACCGAGTGGGATGATGTTCCAAAAGATATTAAAAATACTTTTGAGAAATTAGGAGTTAGTGAAACTGAAATGAAAATGCTTTCAGGTGTTGAACTCCAATATGATTCTGAAGTTATTTTTGAGAAAGCAAAAAAAGGTCTTGACAAGCTTGGAGTAATTTACATGAGTATGGATGAGGCTGTAAAAAAACACCCCAACCTTGTGAAAAAATATTTTGGAAAGCTTATTCCGCCAACTGACAATAAATTTGCGGCTCTAAATACCGCAGTTTGGAGTGGTGGAACTTTTATTTATGTTCCAAAAGGAGTTAAGGTACCTTTTCCACTTCACACTTACTTTAGGATAAATCTTGAAGGCTTTGGTCAATTTGAACGAACTCTAATTATAGTTGATGAGGGTGCTGAAGTTACGTATGTTGAAGGATGTACGGCACCATTATACAGCAAATCAACACTACATTCTGCAATAGTAGAACTTGTAGCACTCCCTGGTTCTAAACTAAAATATATTACCCTTCAAAATTGGAGTAATAATGTGTATAATTTAGTAACTAAACGAGCCTTTGCATATCAAAACTCTTTTGTTCAGTGGATTGATGGAAACTTCGGTAGTAAAGTTACTATGAAATACCCTGCTATATATTTACTTGAGCCCCGTGCGCGTGGTGAAGTTATCTCAATTGCAATTGCAAGTGATGGTCAAAATATTGATTCTGGTGCAAGGATGATCCACAAAGCACCTGAGACGAGTTCAAATATGATCTCTAAAACCATATCTTTAGGGGATGGAGTCTCAACGTTTAGGGGTACAGTTCGGATATATCCTGAAGCTAAGTTTAGTAAGGTTACAACTGAATGTGATTCACTTCTTAGTGGGACGTCATCTGCAAATGCCATTCCAAAAATTGAAATTATGGATGATACTGCTTCTTTAAACCACGAAGCTAGAATGGGAAATATTGATCAAGAAAAACTAATGTACTTAATGTCTCGTGGGTTTGACGAGAAAACAGCTATGAGTATGTTGGTCTTTGGTTTTGTAAGGGACTTTGTAAAGGAGCTTCCAATGGAGTATGCTCTTGAACTTCAAAGATTAATTGAATTTGATATGGGTGGTCATTAATGATAATAAATTATGGTGTAGATCATGAGTCGTTTCACATTAAACCCAAAGTTCTAAAGGGAAACCTTCCCGTTCCAAACGGTTTTGAAAAATTTACGTCAGCAATGAGTGAATTTCCAAAAAATTTCTTAAACGTTCAAGCTTTGATAACTTCGGATTTTTCAAAAAGTCTGAAATTAGATCTAAAGGATTCAGTTGTTGGTATGAAATTACAGGCATCTGGTAAACTTCATACTGAACTTGTTGGAGTAAACTACCTTCAACGAGTAATTATGACTAAACCTAACGAACACTTAAAAATTAGTTATAGATCCAAAGATTCAATTAGTTATGTCAAAGACTTGATTTACTTGTCGGAAGGTTCAAGTTTTAGTTATGATGGTCGATTTAAGTCAAAAAGTGGTGAATTTGTAAATTTTGTCCATGTAGTTCACAAAAAACCAAATGCAACCAGTAAAGTTACCGTTAAAGGACTTGTGTTTAACCAGGCAACTGTACTCACAACGGGTGAATTACTTTTAGGTTCAAAAGGTTCAGACACCTCAGTAAACAGCTTTGCTGTAGTATTTGGTGACGGGAAAATAAACGCCGTCCCAGAACTTCTAATTAGTGATCCAAACACTACCTCTTTTCACAGTTTCAAAAAAATATACCTAACGCCTGAGCAGACCTTCTTTTTGGAGTCTAGGGGCATAAAGCAAAATAATATAGAGAAGTTTTATGAAAGATTTATCTTAGGTGATTAACATGAACTACCAAAACGACTTTCCGTTGATAAAAAATAGGGGGATTACTTATTTTGATAGTGGGGCTACCACACTAAAACCTCAAAGTGTAATTGACGCTGTAGTTAATTTTTACACCCATCATACTGCTAATATTCATAGAGGTATTCATATTTTGAGTGAAGAGGCTACTGAATTATATGAAGAGAGTAAAGAGAAAGTGGCAAATTTTCTAAATACTAAACCTGAAAATGTAATTTATGTAAAAAATGCAACTGAAGGACTAAATTTCGCCTCAGCGATGATTGATTTTTCAAAAGGAGACAAAGTCTTAACTTCAGTTACAGAACACCACTCAAACTTACTCCCTTGGCTTCTTCTAAAAAAACAAGGTGTTATTGTTGATTTTGTAGATATTGATGAGAATGGTAAACTTAATATGGATGAATTAGTTGAAAAAGCTAAGGGTGCAAAAGTTATGGCATTCTCACATGCATCAAATGTGATTGGTACTATCAATCCCGTAAGTGAAATTTCAAAAATTGCAAGAGAAGTTGGTGCAATAAGTGTAATTGATGCGGCTCAATCTGTACCACATCTACCTGTTAATTTTTCAAAACTTGATGTTGATTTTTTGGCTTTTTCGGGTCATAAAATGTTAGCACCTTCTGGTACGGGGGGTTTACTTGTAAAAGAAGGATTCACCAAAACATGTACTCCACCAATTGCTGGTGGGGGAACTATTGAAGACGTTACTTTGACTGATATTAAATGGGCAAGTGGAGCTGAAAAATTTGAAGGTGGGACCCCTAATATTGAGGGTGCAATTGGTCTTGGTGCTGCAGTTGACTACTTACAAAAAATTGGAATGAAAAATGTTAGGCGCCATGAACTTGAACTTCTAAATCGTTTTTACTCAAATATTCAAGATTTACCATTAACTACCTATGGTCCTAAACCTAATGAAAGAACTGGTCTAGTTACTTTTACTCTCAAATCCCGTCTCGACGGGAAAATGGATATTCACGCCCATGACATTGCTGACTTTCTTAATGCAAGAAAAATTGCAGTTAGGAGTGGTAAACACTGCGCTCATCCACTACATTATAGGCTAAATATTCCTGCTTCAACTAGGGCGAGTTTTCATGTTTACAATACTACTGATGAAGTTGATGCCTTATTTTTGGCATTAAAAGAGGTTGTGGAGGCGTTCTCTTGAATCTTGACAAACTTTTAATAATTCATAAAAAAGCCCTTGCGTCTCAAAAAGTCATTAAACACAATAAAACTCATATTACTAAAAATCTGAGTTGTGGGGATGAAGTTAAAATATACCTAAATATTCAAGACGATGTGATAAAAGATGCATCTTACCAAATAACTGGTTGTTCGATTAGTACATCCTTTACATATCTTCTAGTTGAAAAAATTAAGGGACTGCGGGTTGAAGACGTAAAAAAAATAACTAAGGAGTCTTTTTTTGATTTTTTAGGTGTTGAACCTGTGAGTTCTGGGCGAATTAAATGTGCATTAATTGCGTTGATTGCAGTTAGGTATGCTTTGAGTTAGCTTTTTATTAGACCTCTAAGATTAAACGTATGCAAATAATTGGTGGAATTTTAGGCAAAAAAGTTGCAGATATTATTGGGGCTGAACATGTGAGTTTAGAAGAAATTCAGTTTCCAGATGGTGAATTTAAATTCAGAATAAATACTGAAAAACTAGACTCAGACGTCGCAGTTGTCATGAGAAAAAGGGCAAATGAGAGTATAAACGCTTACTTGGTAAAGATGTATCTTTTAACTAAAACTCTTTATCACGCGGATTCAAATATTAAGTTGGTTATGCCATATTATCCTTTTGCAAGACAAGATATTCAGTTTAAGCCGACTGAACCATTAAGTGTTGAATATGTTGCAAGTATGTTTGATCCACTTATCACTGATTTTTTTACAGTAACTCTTCATATGCAAAGAAAGAGTAGCATAACTCCTATGTTTAAACATGCTAAGGCAGTAAATATTTCAGGAATACCTGCTTTAGCAGAAGCTTTGCCAAAAGTTGAGAATGCATTTGTTTTAGGACCTGATACTGAATCAATCGTATGGTCAAAAGAGCTAGCGGGTCTTCTTGAAAATGATGACTATGGTGCTTTCACAAAGGAGCGCGATATTGATACTGGTGAGATTAAAATTACTGCTAAAGACTACGACTTTGAAGGTAAAAATTTGATAATGGTTGATGATATGGCCTCAACTGGGGGGACTAGTTTACTCGCCACTAAGTATGCAAGAGATAGGGGAGTAAAGGATGTTCACTTGAGTTTTGTTCACCCTGTATTAGCTAGTGGTGCACTAGAAAAATTAAGGGCTGCAAATCCAAAGTCATTAATTGCGGCAAATACGCTTGAGAGTCCAATTTCAACTGCCAATGTTGCCCCATTAATTGCAAAATACCTGTAAATTTTAGCTTAATGAAGTTGAAATTTTAAATGAAATTCAACTTTCACCTTAATTTATAAACTGTCATTGTGCATCCTTAAATGGCCATAGCAATCTTTGATTTTGATGGGACTCTTGTGTATATGCCCAGTTCCTTAGTTTGGTCAAAAAAAATGCCACTCTTAAAAAAATTAATGTTTCCTTTTTTATATATCTTTGAGAAAATAACGGGTAAGTCGTTGTATCAAAAAAAAGCATTTGAGTGGATGGTAGGTCTAGATATTCGTTCAACTTTAATTGATATGGCAAAGCTTCCTGCAGTTCCAAAAGGCTTGAAATACTTTAAGGAATTAAGTGAGAGAGGTTACCGCATGATTGTCATGAGCTATTCACCTGGTGTAGTAATTCAACCATGGCTAGATTATCATGGTCTTAATGCGGAAGTGATCTGTCCTGATTTTGATGTCTATGATGGAGTAGTCCAAAACATCTCAACAGATGAAATAACTCAAATTTATATGCAACAACCAAAATATGCTAAAACTGATATAATTAAAATGTTAAACGTATTGCCTGAAGTGTCGGTGGGAGACAACCCAAAACGAGACGTTTTATGTAGTAACTATAAGCCAATTCAAGAGCTTCAACCCAAGTATAAAACTAAACTATCTCAAGTTCTAAGTAACCTAAATAAAATCTTTTAGTCTTTTTTGTGTTGAGATTGTTTTCCAAATTGTACTTTTCTTTTTCCAAGTTTTCCAGTCAAGTTCGGAATTTAATCTCTTTTCTAAATCACAAAGTGAACTAAATTTCTCTGGTTTATTTTTTAGTCCTTGTTTGACTGCTTCTCTAATATGCCACACACCAACAGGATAAATGTACTTATTTCCAATTTGACGAATTACAATGCAGGTTGCTTGCCTTTTTTGTTTTTCAAGGTGTCTTAAGATTTCTAGTCTCGCAGAATAATAGGCGCCTGTAATATTTTTTGCATAGTCTTTTTTTAGTCTTGCATATTCAAAGTCAGCAATTACATCTCCCTCGTGCCACCTTTCTAACATTTCAAAGCCCCAGCCCCATGGTACTAAGACTATCCAAAAATGATTGTCCCAATGATTTACTTTATATAATTCATAATTTTTGATCTCATCTTTATTTCGGATTTTCAAAAATAAATCTTTTGCAAGACTCGAATCAACAGCAGTAATAGCCCACCTTGTTGGTACTAGCTTTCTTTGATTTTTTAACCCTAAGTTACCTGTACTTAATATTTGAACCAGATAGTCAAAACCATACTTTTCTAATTTTAGTATGGAATCTTGAGCTTTAATGTCAAAGCTATCAACAACACTATATATTTTTTCAGGAATTTTAGTATCCCCAGGTGTAATTGAAGTTGCGTATGCATTAAATCCATGGGGACTAAGTCGATTTGGTATGTGTTTTAGTTTGACATCAAAATCAACCGGATTTATACTAAGTGCAGTCTCTTCTGATTGTCTTATACTTGCTTTTTGATAAGTCCGAAGTTCATTGGCTCTAATTGTGACAAACTCTTCAAGTTTTAGATCATATGGTTTTTTGTGAATTCCACTTAATGATAAATTAGGTCCAATTGAGACTTGTGGATAACCTTTCCAACTAATCATATAATTTGGGGGTGAAGGTGCTAGTATTTCTTTTTTCAAATTCCTAAAACTATCAAATTTTCGAAATAGTGGACAAGTTGATAAACCACACATTAATTTACCCTTACATTGTGTGCAAATCTTATCACTAATCATCACAGGGACCACGTATTCGAGAGTTTAAAAGGCAGAGGAGGCCGTTGCCATTATAACTTAAGAGGGGTCGAAAACCTTTTTAAGGAGAACAGTCATCCTGTTCGAATGACAATCCAATTTTGTAAGTGTGGATCGATGATGATGCCTGAGAAACTTGAATCAGGGCTCTCTTGGACTTGTAGAAAATGTGGACACTCTGAATCTGCTAAGGGCAATAAACTTGTCATAAAAGAAGAGGTCAAATCGACTGTTACTATTCCAGTCTTTGATGTTGAAAAGACTAAAGATAAACTCTCAACAATTGAAGCTGATTGTAATAAGTGCGGTGGAGACCAAGCTCTTTGGTGGATGCAACAAACTAGATCAGGAGATGAGCCTGCAACACGTTTTTTCAAATGTATTAAATGTAGTAATACTTGGCGAGAATACGCTTAGACTATCCAGATTAAACTAGCAAAGGCAAGCTCAATAGTCCATATAAATTTGACGACTTCCTTTTCTGTGTATTTACCATTCATAAAAAAGTGCGGTATTGAATAGATACCCCCGTGTCTTACAATTTTTCCGTCAACAAGTTTGCCAACTGTTGGCTGTTTGAATTTTCCTTTTAGTTTTAGTAATGATTCAATACCAAATGGAATTGCAAGAATCATACCTGCTTTCTCAACATTTCCAACAATTGAAATTATGGCTAATACTCCGCCTAAAAAGTAAGTGAGACTATCTCCTGGTAATATTTTTGCTGGATACTTATTTAATAAGAATATTCCTGCAATTGCACCAAGTGCTGAGAACGCCAAAATTTTGGCTGCAATGTTTGAGTAAAAGTATGTATAAAGTGAAAGTGAGGTGAGATAAATTATTCCAAGACCCGATTCGAGTCCATTTAATCCTGCAAGTAAATTCACTAAGTTTGATGCAATCATAATGCCAAATGGAACTAAGAAAAGTGGATAAAATAAACCAAAATTAATTTCCCCAAAAAAAGGTAGAGACATTGTACTATTACCCAAACGAAGAGCCATAATTGGTATGGCGGCAGGTAAAGTCAACAATGGTTTTTGCCATTGCTTAAGACCAATTCTCTTATTTTTTGCTACATAAACATCATCTAAAAATCCGACAAAAGTAATAAAAGCAATACTCAAAATTCCCGCCATAACGTCAAGTAATCCACTATAGTCTTGGTAAAGATATGTTCGTAAAAACACATACATCATGGCTGCAAAATAGAAACTAAGAAACGTTGGGATGCCTGCACTACTAGGTAGACTCGGAGTCCCTTTTTTGTGAATATCAGTTCCTACAAGGCCTGCTGCTTTGAAGTATTTTCTCACCCAAGAACCAAAAAAGTATGCCAAAATCATGGCTACAAAGGCTTCTATGATGAAGGTTTCCACACCCTTGAGTCATTTGAGGATTTATAATACCTGCATCTTGTTTATCCCTCGTGAAACGAAAAAGTGGTGAAGAACGCCATTGTTTTATATCAAAACCACCAAGGGATAATGTGGCAGACAAAAAACCCAAAAGAAAGCCCACGCTGGGTGCAAGTGTAGCTCCCCCTACTGAAAAGGCCGACTTTTTAACTCAATTACAAAACACCTTTGAAAGAGGTGTTGTAAGTGCTGAAGTTGATATAGGTGGCTTAATTAATGAAAAGGGTGGCGGGGGAAGCGTTGTTACTATGTTTGGTGAAGCAGAACGTATTTCAACAGGTCCTGCCGGGGTTCATGATTCTTTAATTAAAAAGATGAAAACAATTGCTGATACTTTTGGCGGTAAATTTACGACTCACGCACCAATGCAAGCTAATCCATCTGATCTTATGCCTGTAGGGCGAGCTAAGGCGGCCCAACTCTTAAAGGAAAGTTTAGAATATACTCAAAAATTAGGGGGTAGTGTTATGACAGTTCACCCAATTGGTCAAATGGAATATTATTTTACTGATCCTTTTATTGGTCAAAAAATGCCTGTCAATAATCCCTTTTATTTAGCAAAGGATAAAGATGAACTAAAAGGTTTATTTAAAAAATTCAATGTGAATGATACACTTCTAAAAGAACAATTAACAAAAGAATGGGAAAATTGGGTTGGTGTGCTACCAACAGTTTTTGCAGAAAGATATGGGGCAATTGCAGCTCAAGACATTAACGCGTTTTCAACTAGCGCGGCAAGATGGAAGCTTGGTGAACTTGCTAAAAAAAATAGAAATGGTGTTCAAAGTTTTTTACGCGATGCAAGTGACCACATTAATTCAGGTTTAGGTGCTGGTGTAAAAGCTGAAGCAATGAAAGCGGTTGAAGAAATTGTGAACGCGTCAGCTGATAAGCAACAACAATTAGTAAATACTTTATCTAGATATGCGGGTGATCATGAAAAACAAGCCAAAGGTCTTTGGTCAAAAGTTGCCATGGTTTCTTTAGAGGCGATTAAAAAAGATGGATCGAGAGCAGATATTTCACCTGAATCTAGACGACTTATCCAAAGAAAAGGCGGGTGGGATAATTTAACTGCAAACGAACAAAACAGAATTAATGATGAAAACAGGGCAGCTCACGAAAAGGTACGTTTAGAGGCTTGGGGAAACTTAATGGGTGGTGAACAAGGAAAAGCGAGATTTGGGCCTTTTGATAAATCTGAAGAGCAAATCATGGATTCAATAAAAGACACTTTTAGAATGATCCTTAAAGGTGTAAAAGCTGATAAAGGTGACGTTCTAAAAGCATTAAAAAATAAAAAATTAAAAATTGGTTTAGAAAACTTATTTCCAGCAAGACCTGAAAAAGGATACATGCAAGGATTTGCATACTTTTATGAGCCTGAACACATGATAAAATTAATTAAAGAATTACAAGCTGTTGCAACAAGTAAAGAAATTGGTCTTCCTAAGGATATATTCACTTTAACTTTTGATGTTGGTCACGCGGCTGCATCTTCAAAGGGAAAGAGAACTCCAAGTCAATTTTTAAAGAAGTTAAAAGAAGGTGGTATAAATCCTGAGCACGTTCACATTGTCGGTGGTTCTGGATATGGACACGGTCATATTGCATGGGGAGACTGGTTAGATGAAGTCTCAAAAATGGATCCAGGAATTATTGCTAAACTCCAAGATTCAGGTGTAATTAATATTGAGGGTGGAGCTGGATTACATGATGTTGATGTAACACTTAATGCGTTGTGGGATAAAGGTGTCCCAGTTGAGGCTATGATGGCAATGGCAGGTAATCCTGATGCATTCACGCCAAGTCTAGCAGAATATTCAGGTTTTGATGCTGCAGGTATAAAATATATGAAAGGTGCTCTTGAGAGTATGGGTTATCAAGGATCTGGTATGCCTGGTAGGGCTTTCTATTCATTCCAAAACGAAACTATAGGGGAACCAATGCAAGGTGCTTTTGGAGGTTATACTGCACCTGCTCTATTTGGTGGTGGCTATACAATTGGGCCTGGCAGAACTTCTGCTATTTGGGCTAGTTCACAACCCTTACTATACTCATCAAAATCTGGTGGTGAATAAATGACAGTTAGAAAAAAAGAAGATGTACTAAGAGATGTTAAGCGGGGTAAACTCAGGTCTCAAGAAATTGAAACTGTGTATGATTTTATTGGAGCGGTATCAAAGAAATTTGGTACGTTTATTAAGGCGGTTGCAGTCTTTGGTTCCTTTGCAAATAAAAAAGAGGGTGCTGATGATATTGATATTTTCGTAATTGTTGATGATTCATTTGCGCCAATGGATAAAGCACTCTATATTGCTTTTCAATCTGAAATGACAATTCTAACCCAAAAATATCCAAAGTTTCATGTGAATACTGTTACAATTAGTCAATTTTGGGATTCTGCAAGACGGGGTGATCCTCTAGCAATTAATGTACTTCGAGACGGAGTCGCTTTAATTGATTCAGGATTTTTTGCACCACTTAAACGTCTTTTAATTCAAGGTAAAATTAAACCGACTGAAGAAGCAATAAGTGCGACATTATCGCGTGCATTCTTTAACATAAATGGCTATAATAATGCATTAATGGGGGCTGCAAATGCGCTCTATTGGGCTGCAGTTGAAGCGGCTCATGCAGGTGTTATGCGTTATGGTAGAATTCCGGGATCTCCATGGGAGGTCGCATCCATACTTCGTGAAACTTTACTAAAAGACAAAGTGATCACAACTAGTGACATTAAGGTATATGAGGAAGTCTTTGGAATGGAAAAAGCTATGTCAAAAGGTGAACTAAAAAATATTGAACCTGCAAAACTAAAAGAGCTTCATGAAAAAGTTGTGAAATTTGTAGCAAAAATTGATTCTTGGGTTAGTATGCAAGGCCTTAAAAATGCCATGAAGGGTGGAAAATAATGGTTGGAAGTACCAAGAAAAAAATCAAGTCAAAGGTTGGTGAAGAAAAAGTGAATAAAGCAACTTTTGACAAGGCAAAAAAAAGGCGTGAAGTATTTTTGCGAGCTAAAGTTAAGGTAGCCGAAAGGTTCTCAAATACTGCAAGACAAAAACTTGGTAATATGGTAAAAGGTGTTGCTGTAATTGGTAGTATTGCTCGTGGTGACTTTAGGCCTGGTTCAGACATAGATGTATTAGTTGTAATTGATGATACTCAAAGGGACGTTCCAGATGAATTAAAAGAAAAAATGCTTGCAATGCTAAACGATATTGGAAAAAAGATTGATAAGAAAATGCAAGTCCAAATTCATACACTCACTGAAATGTTTCAATTCCTAAAAGAGGGGGACAATATTGTCTATAACTTTGTTAGACATATGAAAGTAGTCTATGATGGGGGTATGATGAAACCACTTCAAAAACTATTGAAGGCTGGTGAAATTAAACCCACTAAAGAATCAGTTATGCGTTCAATGGAAGGTGCAGATTTTTACATGAAAAAAGTTCACCAATATGTTGAGTTTATTGTTGAGAGATATTATAGGGCAGTTACCTGGTCTAGTAATGCGTTTATTATGGGTATGAAGGAGCAGCCAGCTTCTCCTCCTGAGATTCCAATAGTACTAAAAAAATTTGCAGATCAAGGTGTTTTACCAAGTGAACTCCCCGCAATTGCTGCTGAAGTGATTAAGGCTCATAAAGGTATTGAGCATGGTGACTTTAAGCCAACAGTTGAAGACATCTACAAATTAGAACCAAAAGTTCTGAAATTTTTAGGTATTTTAAGAAAAGAAGTTATTGGTTCTGTAGTTGAAGAGGGACTAAAAGGTGCAATTAAGGCTAAAATTAAGACCATGCCTAAAATCATATTTGAGTTTGATAAAAACAAATGCTTTGCGTGGTTACTTGATGAGGGTGTTTATGTTGCCTATTATGATGGTTCAAAACTTTCAAAAGTTTATACTGCAAAAGTTGTTAAGGGTAAAGTTGGTACTTTCAAATCAACTAAGAATGAAAAACTTTTCAGTGCAATGGAGGTCAGTGAACTGAAACCTCTGATAAATCAAGCTTTAATTAAAATGATTTATGCCGCGTTGCCAGAAAGTGTAAGACAACCCATCAAAAAGGTTGCAATTGAGTATCCTGGTAGAGCTATGATTGATTTAGGCCAACTCAAATAAATCATAAGCTTCTTGGTATTTTTTCTGTAAGCTTGGACTTAAGCGGCAGTTTGGGCAACTAAAGTGCTCAAGTGGTTTTAGCTTATCTGGTTTTTCATTTTTTAATCCTGTTAGAAATTCAGAAAAATATTTAGAACAACATTTTGGATATCCAAAAGCAAGTCCCATTTCATAAACTTTTTCTCCACCTTTTAGTTTTAGTGCATCCTTGTACTTAGCAAGTCCCCTACCACTACCAAATAAAATCTCACTTTTACATCCTTCAGTTTTAATTTCAACTGTGAGACCTAACTTTTCAATTATTTTAGATACAACTTTTTCTGGACCCTCAAAACTATCCACCCTACTCATGGGCTTAACGCCTTCTGCAGTCAGTAATGCAAGGACTGCCATTTTAATATCTAATTTGGCGAGTTTTTCTAAATCGCTCACAGATTTTTAAGGTAGCAACCCTTATAAATCTTCTAAAAACTTCCCCTTAATGATGGACCCGTCCACTAGTAGGCTCTTTGATAGAGTTTTCATTTGTATGAAATGCAATGCCAGACTTAGGACTGATGCTGATAAGGTCAGGGCTGGTAAAGTTAAGTGCAGAAAATGTGGTTATAGCGGTCTTAGGGCTAAAAAGCGCCTCCGAAAGGGTAAAGGTAAATAAACAACTAGTTTAATTCTAGTTATGCTCAAAGCACTAAAGCCATTAAAAACTATTTTTTATACGGCCTTTGTTTTGTACGTTCTAATATTTTTTGATAAAGATATTGCAACTATATTTCCTGCGGCTTTATTTTTAGTAGCATTACATGGCTTTGAATCATTTTATCGGGCAGATCTTGATCACATTTATGGTAAAAGAAAAGTTGCTTCAAGGGATCGACTCTCACTTTTTAGGGTGTCTCTTTTTGTTGCAATTCTCTCTCTTGTAACTTCATTCTATTTTGAATTATCTCTTTTTTATATTGCGTTACCTATTCTAGCAATAGTTGCAACTAGCCTAAACAGTTCTTACCAGTTCGTGTCAGATCTTTTAGTCTCTTTAACTTATCCACTTCTCTTAATGTTACATTCATCTGATTTGATGACTTTAGCACCACTTTACTGGTTTGTATTCTTTCAGGAGTTAGCTATAAGATCAACATATCAATTATCTCGCCCATATGGAATGGAAACTTTTAACCTTCCAAGAATTTTAGGTTCCCCTGCGGCCCTAGAATTTACCAATGTAATCAATTTTCTTTCAGTTCTTTGGCCGGTTTTAATGGCAAGATACACTTATGGAATTGGATTTTTTGTTTTCATATTTTCGGCTATGATTCTTTCAGCTGGAATTTATGCCCTTATGGTTGGACATTTAGAAAAGTCAGAAATTTTAGTTAGAGTCTCTAGTGTTGCATTTCTAGCAGGTCTTTACTCTGGCTTACTTTGATAAACTCACAAACAAAATAGTTAAGTGAACATTATTGGTGGGGGTCCTATCGGGCTTTTTACGGCGAGTAAATTGGCAAAAGCTGGACTAAATCCTGTTGTGCATGAAACACATGAAAAAATAGGATATCCTGAGCATTGTACTGGTTTAGTATCTAATAAT
This sequence comes from Candidatus Altarchaeota archaeon, assembly GCA_018220935.1. Taxonomy (GTDB): domain Archaea; phylum SpSt-1190; class SpSt-1190; order SpSt-1190; family SpSt-1190; genus JAAOXX01. The sequence continues at coordinate 22,306 of JAAOXU010000016.1, forward strand.
ATTGATGCCTTAGTTGAGCCTGAAGTAGTTCTTCACTACATTAATGGTGCTAAATTTTTTTGTGGAAAAAAAGAGGCTGTGATTACAAAAAAGAAAGTTGCAAAAGTAATTGACCGTGCAGCATTTGATCTTCAACTATATGATTTGGCAGTCTCGAATGGAGCTAAAGTAAAATTAAATTCAAAAGTAAACCATAAAGATTTTTCAAAAAATATCATTGCAGCTGATGGAGCCTTTGGTCAAACTCGAAGTGATTTTAATCAAAAACTAGGATTTTTACCTGCAATGCAATATGACTTAAACGAAAAACCACAAAGTGATATGGTTGAACTTTGGTTTGAACCCTGGAATCCTGACTTTTTTATTTGGGTTGTCCCGCGTGGAAATCGTGTCCGGGTTGGAACTGCATCTAAAAATTTACTTCCCTTAAAAAGTTTTATTCAAAAAAGATTTGGGAGAATTAGAACTCATAAAAAGTATGCCGGTCTTGTAGTTACTTCAGGTCCTGTAAAAAAAACACAATTTAAATCTGACAAGAGTCAAGTTTTTTTAGTTGGAGATTCTGCAGGTCAAGTTAAGCCCACAACCGGGGGTGGATTAGTGACGGGATTAACTTGTGCAAATATTCTCTCAAATGTAATAATAGACCAACAACCAGAAACGTATGAAGCCTCTTGGAGACAAACACTTGGTAAAGAATTAAAGCTTCAAAAGCTGGCAAGATGGATGATGATTAGAAATCCTAGTGGTTTTATTGATTTTATTACAAAAAATCGTGCAGGTTTGGAGTCTTATGGGGACATGGATTATCAAACGCGTCAACTAAAGAAATTTTTACCTAGTTTACCCAAACTTATCTTGGGTGCTTTATTCGGCAGTAAAACTAATAAATAGTGTCACCATTTGGTAATACACTATATATACTGAAGTCTAAATTTACCTTCTATCCCTTGAAAATCAATCGTAAATATGGTAAAGTTTTATAAAGAGAAAGCACGTTCTTATTTTTGTGTTTAAAACCTTTTCTATATTCGAACACAACTATTGGAGGGTAATAAAATGGCTTTGGTTGTAGGTAGTCCGGAAGAAGTAAAGAATTGTTCTAAGTGTGGTGGTACTCGTATCAGCAAAGATACAATTCGTGGTGAAATAGTCTGCATGGAGTGCGGCTATGTTATTGAAGATAATCTAATTGATTTTAGTCAGGAATGGCGTGAATTTGATGGTGATGATGTGAGTGGAAGGCGAAGAGCCGGTGCTCCGATAAGTCTAGCCAGACACGACAAAGGTGTTAGCACTGAACTTGGTATGGGTTTTAGTGATATATTCAAATTGCCTCCTCGTCTTAGGCCAAAATTCCTAAGACTAAAGAAATGGCAACAAAGAATCAGTACTGCGACTGAGCGTAACTTAAAGTATGCTTTAGCGGAACTGAAAAGATATACAAGCCAACTTAGTTTGTCTCCTGGAGTAGAAGAAACTTCAGCTCTAATTTACAGACGTGCAGTTGCAAAAGAGCTTGTTAGGGGAAGGAGTATGGAAAGTGTGGTAGCTTCTGCGTTATATGCAGCGTGTAGAGAACACGGGACTCCTAGAACTTTAGATGAAATTGCTGAGGTTGCAAATATTCCAAAAAGAGAAATCGGCAGAACTTACAGATTCTTGTCAAGACAACTTGGAATTAGAATATTACCAACTGATCCAGTTGACTATATCCCAAGATTCGCGAGTAACCTAAAGCTTACTGGTAAAACAGTAACAAGGGCCCTTGAAATTTTGAGTAAAGCCAAGGAGATGGAATTAACCTCTGGGCGTGGACCTACTGGAGTGGCTGCAGCAGTACTATACATTGCAGCTCAACTCACAGGGGAAAAGAAAACTCAGCGAGAAGTAGCCGAAGTTGCAGGTGTTACAGAAGTAACCATAAGAAACCGCTACAAGGAATTAGTCAAGAGTTTGAAGTTCAAGGAACTAGAAGAAAAGCCTCTCGTTGTAAGTGCAAAGGCATGATATGGATAAGTTCCACAAGGCTAAAAGTTTAACAGAGGACAATAAGGTCAAGTACAAAGGCCTTATTGGCTCTTCTCTTTATTTTTCTGTATTGTCCAATAGTGAGCACCAGGTACTTTTTAGGATAGCTAATCACCGGTGGATGTGTGATTGTGAGTGGGCAGCACTTCATAAAAAAGACTGTTCTCACATTCTAGCGGCTAAGCAATGGCTAAAAATGAATGAATCTGAAAGTATTAAAACCAACGAAGTTCAGTAAGATTTATCCCGCGATGCGGGAATACTACGCTGCTGAGATGGCGGAGTCTGGTAACGCGCTAGCCTGCTAAGCTAGTTTCCTTTGGATGCGTGGGTTCGAATCCCACTCTCAGCGCTTCAAGCTTTTCTTCGCACTCGCTTTACTCGGCTCGAAAATCTTGACCAAAAACAGAACTTAATAATTATTAAGCAACCAGGGCAGATTCAAACACTTCATTGTACTTTTCTTCGTTGGTTACTGTTAGTTCATATTTTAATGAAATACTACCATTTTTGACAATTTCACTTTCATTAATGGAATTGTTTGCGATATTTTCGTCACCAACAATGGAATAAATATCCAATTCGTTATTTGTTCGGATATTTGGTCCATAAAACATATCTTTCAAACGATTTTTAACGCCCTTTTCTCTTTTTGGAACTTCAACAAAGTCATCATTTATTTTTGCATATAGTGACATTTCTGAATTTGAAGGCGTTTTTAGAAATATATCTTTTTCTATCTCATCATATCTTATTGCTAGGTCGGTTTTACCATCACCATTTATGTCAACATTATGTTCGTCATTAAAACCTGTGTTGGGGGTGGGATAGAGTTCTTGGTCTAATAATTGTTTTTCCTTTTTATAATGTCCAAATCCGTTCCAACCTTTCCTCATGTGACTGTTTGTGATGTTTTCATTTATATAATTTACTACAAATTAGTGATGACAAATACGTTCTGTGGTACTAATTTCTTTAAACTTTAACAACCAAAGTTTTCAATGACTTACAAAAGGCCAAGTTGGGATGAGTATTTTATGGGTATAGTTGATGCAGTATCTACTCGTGCAACATGTGACCGTGGGAGAACTGCTGTAGTATTTGTAAAAGACAAAATAATTCTAACTACTGGATACGTGGGAAGTCCTGCTGGTACTGATCACTGTGATGATGTTGGTCACTTAATGAAATCAGTAACCCACAGCGATGGATCAGTTTCAAAACACTGTATGAGAACAAATCATGCAGAAATTAATGCCGTTGCACTCGCAGCAAAAAAAGGTATTTCAATTGATGGTGCCTCAATGTATTGTAAGTTGGCGCCTTGTTATACGTGCGCAAAAATGTTAATTAATACTGGTGTAGTCAGGGTGGTTTGTCAAAAAAAATATCACAAAGGACAAGAGAGTGCCAAGATGTTAGAAAACGCAGGAATAAAAATTGAATTTTTAGAAGATGATGTTGAGGATTACACAAATCAGTGATAATATGAAAGTTTACTCTATACATTGTTGGGAAGGGAGCCCCAAAGGGTACTGGCAGCCGTGGCTAAAAAAAGAGCTTGAGGCTAAGGGTTTTGAAATCGTGATTCCAGTCATGCCAAACACTGCAAATCCCAAGTTCAATGAGTGGCTTTCTCATATGCAAAAAGTTGTTACAAAATCAGATGGCGTTTATTTTGTTGGTCACAGTTTGGGTTGCATTACCATTATGCGGTTTCTTGAAACGCTTCCTAAAGGGATAAAGGCTAAAACTGTAGTGATGGTTGCAGGATTTTCTGATGATCTTGGATACCAAAAAATAAGTTCATTTTTCCAGACCGAATTAGATTGGGAAAAAATCAAAAATTCTTGTGAAAACTTTGTGGCTATTTTTTCAGACGACGATCCACACGTCCCACTAAAACATGCTGATATCTTTATGGAAAAACTTGGTGCAAAAATAATAATCAAAAAGGGAAGAAAACATTTTGGTGAAAACACCATGCCTGAAGTTTTAGACGAAATTTCAAAAACTACTTAAACCCTGAGCCTTTTTCAAGCGGTGGGGATGTTAAACACAAATAAGGATGAAACTCAGATTCCTCTGAGCTATACTGCTTGGAGGGACCAATTAGACCGTGATATTCCAGATACTGAAAGCGTTAAAGACCACGTTTTTTTCCAAGTTAGTGAATTTGAAAAGCGTTACCAAAAGAATCACGGTAATGAGCTTGTTGAGCGTGTTTATTCTAATGACAAGAGTGAACTCTTAAGGAAACTAACTAAACAAACATACACGGATCTAAGAGATATAACCCCAATTATGATTATGCTACAACATCTGGCCTATCATGAGTTTCAGAAAACTAAAGATTTTGAAGCTAACAAAAAATATTAATTCTTAAAAACTAAAATTCTAAATTCGGCAGTATTGCGCCGCAGAGAACCAGAAATCCACCCGCAATTGCTCCAAATCCAAGAACTTCACCAAAAACAACCCACCCAAATAACGAGCCAAATATGGCTTCAAGGGGTATTATCATGCTACCTAATTGGGCTTCAATTCTTCTAAAGCCATACGCAACCAAAAACAAGGTTAAAATTTGCGAGAACGCATAGATTATTATTATGGCAAGAGGAAATGACCAACTAATTTTGGGTATTGATTCGCCAAGTAATGACATTCCAATTATTGACACAAAAACTGCAACCGTGCTTGAAATTAAGGTGATTTGTGGAATACTGTAACTTCCTGAAACTTTCTTTGTAAATACATTCCATGAGCCTATGGCAAGCCCCGCAATTACTGGATAAATTAAGTCTAGTGATTTGGTGACATCAAACGAATAAATCATCCAGAGTCCAAGAACTGAGAGGGTGACTGAAATAAGTTTTTTAGAGTTTAATTTCTCACCAAATAGAATCCCTCCCCAAAAATAACCCGCCAAAATTGATGCTGCAATTGAAATAAAATAAACGGGTCCGATGCCAAGTTTTAGAAAACTAACAAATATGAAAATCATGATGGTTGAATCAAATAAAGCCCAGATAGCAAACCATTTCAAGTCTTTTTTGATTGATTGCCACCCAACTTTAAACCAAATAACAAATCCAAATATACACATAATTATTAAATTTCTAATTAAGTTCTGAGAAAAAACTCCGTATTCAGTCCCAATCCATCTTGCATAAACTCCCATTGATCCATAAATTAATGTTGCAAGAAACACTGAAAAAACACCTTGTTGTTTCTCATCCACTTGACAACTAAAACCTTTATACTAAAAATACTATCCTTGTCTTCCAAACTATCAAATATATGTTGTTCTTGCGAGAACAAGTAGCCAATTCACATCCTGATCTTTACTATCTTGAATTTTAGACTTTATAATTTCAAATCCATTTGACTTTAATGTATTCTCTACGTATTGTGGGCTATATTGAAAAAAATACCGCGACCCACCATATGTATTCTTTTCTTGAATAAATTCTTTAGATCTAGTCTGAACATCTAAACTCAAAATACCGTTTCTTTTCAGTACTCTATATGCTTCCTTTACTGCTTTTTCAAAATCTGGTTTATCTAAGTGATGAAACACACCAACACTAAAAATTCCATCAAAAAAGTTATTTGAGTACTTAAGATTTGTTACACTCATTTTCTGTATATTTGCTTCTGGTGCCCTTTCTTTTGCGATTTTTACCATACTTTCTGCAAGATCTATTCCGTAAACTTCACGTATGCCTTTTTTTGTAAATGTTTTCAAATCTCTTCCTGGGCCACACCCACTATCAAGAACTCGTTCATTACTAGGTAAATTATGCAAAAAAGCTTCAATTTTATCTTGCCAAAATTGTGGTTCGTCGTTACCCCAAACTTTATCATATTCGCCACTTTTTGAATTGTACGTTTCAACAGTTTTTTTGTTTAAATTCACGGATTTAGAAAAGCTCAACCATTAAAAATCCAATAGGCTCAATAATAATTATCGTGCCGGGATGGCGGAGTCTGGAAAACGCGTCAGACTCAAAATCTGATCCTTAGTAGGTACGCAGGTTCAAATCCTGCTCCCGGCACTCACAAACTTTTATCCCGTTTCGACGGGATGAAAAAAAGTTTGATCAAAACACATTGTCTTCGCTCCGCTCGATAGAACAAACTAATTACTAAAGGTATAAATTCTAAGAAGACAAAACATCTCAATGATAGACTTTCTATTAATTGCAGTACTTGGGGCATTATTTGGTGTGCATTTTAGTTTTCATTACCTAATAATTGCTGCTGCTGGTTTACTTGTTGGCTTCTTTTTTGGGGGTTTGATGTTTTTCTTAAAAATTTTACCAGTACTCTTCATTTCATTTATTGTACCTTTAGTTTATGCTATCTCTTCAGCTAATTCACTAAATTTTATGGGAATTGCAATTACTGCTGCGGCATTAACTGTTGGCTACAGTGCTGGGGCTGCTCTAGCGGTTGTAGTACTTCCGTTTAGAATAGCTGGAAAAATTATGGGATTTTTCTGGAAGATAATTAAACACTAGGTGAAGTAAGTGCATAAAATTTTGGGTAAAAGAAAACTCCGCACATTTTATTTTTGACCTTTAGAGTCCTTCTTTTATCAACTCAAAAGAAGTCTTTCACCGGTCAAATACGTAACCATATTCTTCCTTTCTAAAAAACGTCTTACCAACCAATTTAGTGGGTCTAGAGGGATTTGAACCCTCGACTACTGGGTTAAAAGCCCAGCGCTCTACCAAGCTAAGCTATAGACCCCACTTTGTGGAGCAAGTACTAAAGACTTGTCGCAGTGATAATTGGCTGCTTTTGTTTTATAACCTTTTCATTTTCCCCTGACTGCGGGGGATTTTCCTGTCATACGGGATTTTCCTGCTATGTGAGATTGCTGTAATTAACTATGCTAATTTTTTATAAACACTGCTCGTTAACTAAAGCATGGCCAGTAAGAAAGGGTCGAGCTTTTTGGACGGCGCGGCTGGATTGCTTGGAAGAACCGAGATAATCGCAGCCCTACTGGTTGTTAACTTGGTCTTGAACGGACTTGTGTTGACTGAATTGCAAGCATTCTCCCCTGGAGATGCAGCAGCAGAAGCACAACCACAGGCTCAAGCACAACCACAGGCACAGCCACAAGCGCAACCACAACCAACGACTGCAGTATCTGCAGACGATGATCCAGTTAAGGGCGACGAGAATGCACCTATAACTATAATTGAGTTTAGTGATTTTGAATGCCCATACTGTGGAAGATTTTACACAGAGACTTTGCCTCAATTAGAAGCAAACTACATTAACACTGGAAAAGTCAAGTTGGTATATAGGGACTTTCCGCTAGGCTTCCACGCATCTGCAAAACCAGCAGCTATGGCAGCTGAATGCGCAGATGACCAGAACAAATTCTGGGAGTATCACGATATGCTCTTTGAGAATATGAACGACTGGAAATCGAGGGGAAGTGACGCGTTTAAAGACTATGCCAGTGAGCTCGGTCTAAACACCGCAACATTCAATAGTTGTATTGATGCAAACACCCATAGTGGTGAAGTTGACAAAGATACAGCTGATGGAGCAGCAGCAGGAGTATCTGGAACACCGGCTTTCTTCATTAATGGAGTAAGAATAGTTGGTGCTCAACCTTATGCAGTATTCCAACAAGCTATTGAATCAATACTCGCCGGGTAAAACCGGTTTTTTTATTTCTTTTATTTTTGGGACTATAATTACATAGGTTGTGCAGTCTTAGGACTTACTTTTGACGAGAAAAAACCAAAGGGAAGCACCTATCGTGATTTAGAAGAAAATACGGTCTTGTGAATTGATAGATTGGTCTTAAACTCGAGTTTAATGGCCCTTTTAAACCAAGCCTTTATAAATCACGAAATTGCACAAAAATAGTGCAGCTCACACACCCCGATATTAGTATTATTTATGGCTTTCGCGTTCGAAAACTGAAACTAGGTGTAAATTTATGAAAGATAGAATAACTCCCTTGGCTAAAGCGTTCTTTGAAGAGTATGGCGTTTCAAGACACCATATAGATTCTTTTAACATTTTCTTGCATGAAGGAATGCAAAGAGTCATTAAGGAAGTAGAGGCTATGGAACCTTTGATTGTTCCACAAGGTTTTGATACTTATAGATTGGTCTTTGGAAAACTTCGGATATTACATCCTGTAGTAAGAGAAGCTGATGGTTCATCTAGTCTTTTATACCCAATGGAAGCTCGGATTAGAAATCTCACTTATTCTGCACCGATTCAATTAGAAGTTATTCCTGAACGAGATGGTGTTATAGGTGAACCTGTTTGGGCTGACGTTGGTGAGATCCCAATCATGGTAAAAAGTGATAAATGTCTTCTTAGTGGACTAAGCCACGAGGAATTAGTTGAAGTTGGAGAAGATCCATATGACCCTGGTGGTTATTTTATTATTAGCGGAACTGAAAGGGTGCTCATGAGTATTGAGGACTTAGTTCCAAATGTACCACTACTTGAAATTCCAAGATCTGGAACGGCTGAAGAGATTGCACGTCTTTTTAGTGAAGTACCTGGTTTTAGGATTCCACATCTTTTTGAGAGAAGAAGTGATGGTATAATTTATGTTTCTTGGGCTCGAGTACCAAAAGTACCTCTGGCAATTGTACTAAAAGCACTTGGATTAAAAACCGACCAAGATATTGTTCAACACATTTCAGAGGATCCTAGATTTGTAGAAGACATTATGGTAAATATTGAAACTTTAGAAGAAGAAGTTGATACTCAAGATGATGCACTAGATCACATTGGTAAAAAACTAAAAATTGGTCAAGGTTCTGAATACAGAATTGAGCGAAGTGCGTACTTGATGGATAATTATTTATTACCTCATATTGGTAAGGGCAAAAAACACAGAACTGAAAAAGCGTTGTTTGTAGGTTCAGTTGCTGAAAGACTAATGAAGTTCCATAAGGGTGAATTACCAGCTGATGATAAAGATCATTATGGAAATAAACGTCTAAAACTTGCAGGAGAACTAATGGAGCAGCTCTTTAGGGCGGCTTTCAAGACTCTAGCAAACGACATGAAATACAGCTTTGAACGAATTGTAAAACGAGGACGTGAACCTAGCTCAGTAACTATCATAAGAAGTCAATTGCTAACTAGCAGAATTAGTAGTGCAATGGCAACTGGTTATTGGATTGGTGGGAGAAGTGGAGTGGCTCAGCATCTACAGAGATTAAATTTCTTTGATACTATGAGTCACTTGCGAAGAGTTATGAGTCCACTAGCTAGTGGACAACCACACTTTGAGGCTAGGGAATTACATCCTACTCACTGGGGTAAACTCTGTGTTGCTGAAACACCAGAAGGATCAAACATTGGTTTAAGAAAAAACTTAGCGCTCTTTGCTAAGTTAAGTTACAACACAAATCCAGATAGTGTTGGTAAACATCTAAAAAAGGTATTGGAGGAGACAAGTAGTGGTAGACGTAATGCTTAATGGTATTGTAATTAGTAGAGTTGGCGAAAAGCAGGCCGACAAAATTACAAAGAAGATGGTAGACTTAAGACGAAAAGGTAAAATTCATCCTGAAGTTACGATTGCTAATATTAAAGAGCGGGGAGAAATCCGAATTGATACTAAAGAGGGACGAGTATTAAGACCTTTAATTGTTGTCAAGCGAGGGGAGTCCACACTAAAAGATGAGGACATCAATAAACTCGAGACTGGAAAGCTCGTTTGGAAAGATTTAGTTAAGGCAGCAAAGATTGAATTTTTAGATGCTGAAGAAGAAGAAGGTGTATTAATTGCTGCAACTGAAAAGGATATTACTGAAAATACAACTCACCTTGAAATTCACCCAATAACTTTACTAGGTGTTCCAGGATCTTTAATTCCATACGCTAATTATTCAAGAGGTGACCGTGTAAATTACGGTACTAGTAAAGGTGTAAAACAGGGAGTGGGTGTTTATTCACTAAATTATCCTATTAGATTTGACACTTTTACAAATGTATTACATTATCCACAAGCACCAATTGTTCAAACTAAATTACACGATGTTCTTCATTTTAATCATCACCCAGCAGGTCAAAATTTTGTGGTGGCACTTATGACTTGGGAAGGGTATAATATGGAAGACGCCATAATTTTCAATAAATCAAGTCTTGAGAGGGGACTTGCTAGAAGTACTTACTTTAGGCCATATCTAACTGTTGAGAACCGGTATCCTGGAGGTCAAGAAGACCGAATTGAATTACCTGGGAGTGACGTTACTGGATTTAGTGAAGATAATGATTATACTAGTTTAGATGAAGATGGTATTGTTCATCCAGAAACTTGGGCAACAGGAGACTCAGTCTTAGTAGGAAAAACTTCACCTCCTAGATTTTTGGGGGCTATGAGTATTTTTAGAATGGGTGTTGAGTCAAGAAGAGATACAAGTGAAAGAGTTAGACACGATGAAAGAGGTTGGGTTGATTCGATTGTAGTCTCAGAAAATATTGATGGTAGAAAATTAGTTAATGTAAAGGTTCGAGAAGACAGAAAATCTGAGATTGGAGATAAATTCTCAAGTCGTCACGGACAAAAAGGTGTAGTTGGTTTAGTTGTACCGCAAGAAGATATGCCCTTTACTGAGAGTGGTGTAATCCCTGATATGATTACAGACCCACACGGAATCCCCAGTCGTATGACATTTAACCAATTAATTGAAGTATTAGCAGGTAAAGCTGGATCCTCAAACGGACAACTAATGGATGGAACTCCATTTGAGGGTGATCCTGTAGAAGAATCAAAGAAGATTCTAGAAAAGAATGGCTTTAGTTCAAGTGGTAAGGAAAAAATGTATGATGGTAAAACTGGTAAAATTTATGAAGTTGAAATCTTTACTGGTGTAATTTATTATCACAAAGTTAGGCACATGGTAGCAAACAAAATTCACGCCAGAGCAAGAGGTCCAGTTCAGATGTTAACTCGCCAACCTACTGAAGGTAGGAGTAAACTCGGGGGTCTAAGAATGGGTGAAATGGAAAAAGATGCTCTAGTAGCTCACGGTGCTTCACTTTTGCTTCATGAAAGATTTGGTTCAGATAAAACCAAAGTGCCTGTGTGTTTAAAGTGTGGATTAACTGCAACTCATGACTTTGCTAAGGATCGATCATATTGTCCTGCATGTAGCAATGAAGAAGTTGAGTGGGTTGAGGTCAGTTATGCTTTCCACATCTTGCTTCAGGAATTAATATCTTTAGGAATCTATCCTAAAATTACATTAAGAGATAAAGGGTGAAAAAATGGAAGATATCGTCAGAAAAGAAATTGGTGGCATAAAATTTGGCTTATTTAGTCCAGACGTTATTAGGCGCATGAGTGCCATGGAAATTTTAGTTCCAGAACTTTACGACCAGGATGGTTTTCCAGTTGAAGGTGGTCTTATGGACCCAAGATTAGGGGTAGTTGATCCTGGTATGCGTTGCAGAACTTGTGCTGCTAAAGTAGGGAGTTGCCCCGGACACTTTGGTCATATTGAAGTTGCAAAGCCATCAATACACGTGAGATTTGGTAAGGAAATTTATAATTGGTTAACTGCGATGTGTCATAATTGTGGGCGTATTAAAATTACTAAAGAAAAACGTGAGAGATTCTTTAAACTCTTTAAATTAGCTGGTGAAGAAGGAACTAATAAGGATAAAACAAATCTTATGAAGGATATTATTGTTTCTGCAAAAGCTGAGAAAGCTTGTCAATTTTGTACAACGGCACAACCTAAAGTTGAATGGGAAAAACCTACTACTTATTTTATGGATGGTGAAAAAATTACACCTGCTGAAGTTAGAGAGTATTTAGAAAAAATTCCTGATGAGGATTTACCTCTTCTTGGAATTGACGTTGACTCAGCAAGACCTGAATGGTCAATTCTAACTGCAATGTTAGTACCTCCAGTAACAGCAAGACCATCAATTACTCTTGAGACTGGAGAGAGAAGTGAAGACGATATGACCCACAAACTAGTGGATATTATGCGTATTAACACTCGTCTAAAAGAAAATATGGCAAGTGGTGCTCCAGCAGTCATTATTGAGGATTTCTGGGAACTACTCCAATACCACGTTACAACTTTAATTGATAATGAGGTTAGTGGTGTACCCCCAGCTAGACACAGAGCCGGGCGACAACTAAAAGGTATAGTTCAACGTATCAAAACTAAAGAAGGGAGATTCCGTAGGAATTTGGCAGGTAAACGTGTGAATTTTTCAGCTAGAACTGTAATTAGCCCTGATAGTGATATTGGTGTTGATGAAGTTGGTGTACCATATGAGATTGGTAAAATTTTAACAATTCCAGTATATGTGACTGATGAGAATATTGATTGGTTAAGATCTCTTGTAAAGTTAGGATCTGAA
>JAAOXU010000017.1 GCA_018220935.1 Candidatus Altarchaeota archaeon
CATCACCTTTTTAATTGAAAAAGACTACAATCTAATTGTCTCACATCGTGCTGAGACGTATCCCGCTTAGGCGGGACGTAAGTGATGTGCACTCTGGGGCCGTAGTCTAGTTCGGTTATGACGCTGCCTTGACATGGCAGAGGTCCCCGGTTCAAATCCGGGTGGCCCCATTCAAGCTTTTTGCGACGCTCCCCTGTGGGTCGCTGCAAAAATCTTGACCAAAGAGGTGTTGGTTTGGTAAGAATTCAGTATCTAAAATATGAAGACAGGTTAAAAGAACTTGAATATTTTGGCATTCACCATATGTGGATTTTTGGATTAGAACGTATGAGAGAACGCAAAGTACATGAAGAAAATTGGGAAGAAATGGGCGGACTCATTGAAGAATTCATGAAAAAATCTCATGAAAGCTATGCAAGAGAATTGATTGAAGCAAGTATTTTTTACGCAATTACTGCTTTAGAATATTCACTTAGAATACGGTTTTATTACAAACTTCTAGAAGCAGGAACCCCTAAAGAACAAATTGAGAAGCTTTTGAACCGTCAAGGGGAGCTACGAGAAAGAAGCTTTAATGACGTGATTAACCAGTTAAGAACTGAAATAACATTTGACGAAGAGATGACCCATTTACTAAGGGTGTTGAGAAACGGATTTTTCCACTTTGATTCAGAGAAACTAAAACAAACAATAAATAAAATAAAAGGAAAAGAAGCAAAGGAACATGAAAAAATCCAAAAGATAGCCAGTAAGTTCGGCGAGACACTTACCGCAGACAACATAGATCGTTATAGGCTGCTTTACGAAAAAGATGTTGACAAATTTTTGAAACCCGAAGAAATAGAAGTAATTGAGTCAAGAGAGCACGATTTTTTCAGTATTTTAGGAGAAGGTGAACGTTTCCGGTTGTTCATAACTGAATGGATTGACGTTGAATTAGCCAAATTTGTCTACAAAGAGTGTTTACGAACAATAAATCAAGTCTTTGTTGATTCAAAAAGGGAGGTATCGGAACCGTAGGTTCTGATTTCGATCCGGGTGGCCCCATTCCAACTTTTCAAAAAAGTTGGATCAAAAGGTGTTTTGTCAAATCTAAAAGGGTCCCATTCATTTTTTGATAAATTATTCGACATCTGACTTTGTTACTTTCACTTGGGGTACTAAATGATTTTAAATGGATTAGAATTTATACGCTGTGGCATCAACAAATACAATTCAAATATATCCCGAAGTTGAGGATTTGGCATGGGACAGTGTTGTAGACGACTGTTTGAATAAAAATTCTGTAAAAATTATTGATAGGTTTTTTGATAATGAAAAAGATGCACTGAAGCTCAAAACATCTTATACTTTTTTAAGGTTTATTGATGAAGGGGTTGACCTCATTAGAAAAGAATTAGGTAGTTCAAATGAAGGAACAGATCCTAGAGAAAAATTTATTGATTATGTTCAGGATTTGACACATGAGAATAATGAAGTTTCACTCAAATATGAAGGTAAAAATATCTCACTTGATGAACTTTGGGGAGAACTAGAAGAGGAAAAAATTAGTTCTGATGGAGTTTTAAGGATATTAGTTGAATCAAAAAATACAGCCCTTTTAGCAGAAGCATTCAAAAAAGACTATGGGGCGCCGTCTCAAGAAATCTTTGGGCGAAATTATTTTCAAGAATTTATGGATGGTATGAGACTTGACCTAAATACAGAAGGTGACACGTTCTCAAAGGTGAGTTTGGATGATTATTTTAACAAAGTTCAAACACTACCCCTTCTTATGGGTTTTAAGTCACTTGGAGTCGATTACAATAACTTACCAGATGGTTTTTCTTTTGATGATATTTATACAGCAGCTGATGGTATTGGAAAGGGCTTACTTACTATGAAAAGTGTTAGGGGTAAGGAAATGACTGAAGACGCTAGGATGAATCGGATTTATATGCCACAAGAAGATTTAGAGGGAGAAAATTTTAGTAGAGATGATTTTCTTTTAACAGTTTATGGAAAGGGAGATCAAAACCAAGTAGATAAATTACAGCGCATTGTTGAGGGACGAGTAAAACGTGCACATGAACAATTATACAGGGGAATTGAGCTTTTACAAAAACTCCCATCAACTGGAATATTTGGTGGAATCAAAAAATCAATGGCAGCATACGCTCTTATTGCTAAGGGATGGGCAAAAAACTTAGAAAGTCATCAGTATAATCCACTCGACCCAAACTCAAGTACAGGATATAGAGATATTGAAATGGGTGACACAGATAAACTCAAAGTAGGCGTTCAACTTAAATTATTAGGAAAGTCAGACTGGCTTGATAAAAGATTGTACAGTAAAATTCTAGATTGGAACTTTTTAGACAAAAGTGTGCAGTACAGTATGACTGAGAGTGGTTTTGCGGCCTCCAGTTAGAATAAATACTAGAAACTCTGATTATTTTAGTGGCAGCAGACTGGGTAGCTAATATTATTGAAACACCTTATTTGATACTGCCAGTTTTAGTATATCTTTGGGGAAAAGCCAAATTTCCAAATATAAAGTGGAATAAAGTAGCCGCAGGTGCTTTACTTAGTTTTGGTGGAAAAACACTCCAAACCTTAGTACTATCCTTAGGACCATACCTTGGTAATGTGTGGATGATTTGGCCAGTTGGTTTGATTAGTCTACTTGCAACTGTAAGCACAGTAGTTGGTTTACTCATTATGGGTATTTTCATTTTAGTTGGTGCTATATCTACTTGGAAATCAACTGCATAATGTCCCTAGCAGCATCGTGCCAGTGGTCAATTGTTAATGATGCAATATGTGGAGTTGCAATTAAATTCATACCCTTTGTAGGAATACCCGAATATGGTTCTTCAGGAAATACGTCTAATGCAGCACCATACAAAGTTCCATCTTGTAAGGCATCTAAAACGGCGTGTGTATCAACTATAGTACCACGAGATACATCAAGAAAAATTCCACTAAAACTGCCAATAAATTCTTTATTTATCATGCCAACAGTTTTTTTATTTAGAGGAACGTGAATTGAGATTACGTCACAATCAAGTAATTCTGTAAGATCTTTTACTACAAATTCAGATTCAACATAAGGGTCATATGCTTTGATTTTACAACCCATTTTATTTAGTAATTGTGCCAGTTCTTTCCCAATTAATCCTAATCCCACAAGACCCCAAGTTTTACCTTGTAGTCTTTTTCCTTCAGGTTTTACCCAACCCTCAAGACTAGACATGTGAATTTTTCTAAGTAAGGATATGGCGTTTGCTACGCAAAATTCAGCAACATCAATTGCACCAGTTGCAATTCGATAAAATTCTATTTTCTTTTCTTTTAGCATATTTAGATCAATATTATCAGTACCATGACTAACTGCAAAAACTTTAGTTATTCCTTGGGGTAGTGTGTCTGCATCTAGTTTAGCGGGATGTCTTATAACTAATATATTTTGATTATCCTCACCAAGTGCATGAATGAAGGTATCTGGAAAATTTCCCATCATTTGAACCATCTAACCTTTCAGTTTAGAAGATTATATTAATATCTCAATTAAAGCATAGAGTGTTTGGAACTATAGAGATTGGAAAATCCCACAAAACTGCGGACTTTACAGTCACTAAAAAAAATGGTTTTTATGTTTACAAAAGAGATAAGAAAACAGTTGAACTTGTAGCAAAAAAACTTGAACTAGAAATTAGGCCAATGATGCCAACAGGTTTACCTGAAGAACTTACCACATTATTTTTAGTAAAATATAATGAACTTGTACTTGGAGCGAGTGAGAAAACAATTATATTTTTAAAAATTCCAATTGAAGTTGGTGTATTTTTTAAGGGTGAATTAATTGATAGGTTTGGATTTGTTAGAGAAGATTTTGAATTATATGGTCCAGTTGATGGGGGTCGTGTGGTTAGAGCTGTGAATTCAAATATTTTAGAAAATCCAGACGCGCACAAAGATCAAAAATCAGCCATTATACCTTTACGAATAAAAAATTTCAGTAGAAAAAATATGAAGAGTTCTCAAGTTTTAATTGATTCAAACTTTTTAGAAATTTATTATGATAAAAAAAGAGTCGCAACTGAGATGGTAAAACTAGATATTCGTGATGCGGTCTCAAAAGTTAGGTATCTCAATAAAGCACATTTTAAGGGTATGACTAAGATCACAGCAAGTAAACAAACATTAAAGCGTGAAGAAATAACTGATATGAGGTGGGATAAATGATTGATTTTGCAGGTATTATGAGTAGTCAAGTTGTTATTAACATTTTAAAGGGAATTTTGACCTTTTTTATAGGTATAATCATTGTAAAACGGTTAGAAAGTCTATTTGAGCGCGCATTTAGGAAAAAAATGCCTAAAGGGATGGCAAAAAGTGTGTCTAGGCTCACATATTATATCATGATTTTTATTTTAGCCTTAATTTCATTGGATGCAGCAGGTTTCAAAATTGAGAGTTTACTGCTTGCTGGAGGGGTTTTAGGTATTGCCGTAGGTTTTGCCAGCCAAACTACAGTATCAAACTTAATTTCAGGCCTATTTTTATACATTGATAGACCTTTTGATATCGGAGATTCTGTAGAGATGGGTAAGGTCAGTGGAATCGTTCAAGACATTACCCCACTTAGCACAAGAGTAAGAACGTGGGAAGGACCCATTGTACGGATTCCTAACGAATCAGTCTTTAATTCTGAAATTAAAAATTTTAAGAAAGTAGCAGTAAGAAGATTTAGTTATACAATTGGAATTGGATACGGCAGTGATGTTGACAAAGCTATGAAAATTATAAAGGATGTAATAAAAGAAGAACCATTCATTTTGACTAAACCAGGTCCAACAGTGTATTTAGCTAACTTGGCAGATTCTGCACTTGAAATTTCAGTGAAGGCTTGGACCCCTGAAAACAAAAACTTTAGTGTAAAAATTTCAGTACTTCAAAAATTATATAGTGCATTAACTAAAGCTAAAATTGAAATACCATTCCCAAAAATGGATGTTTATCTAAAAAAATAGTTTTTGTATGAAGTTTTTCTTAACTTCTTTTTTGCCATCGGCAATCAACACCATATCAGTTAGTTCTTTAGGTGTTGGTGCACCAGTTTTTAGTAGGGGTCGTTTTTCCCCATATATAACAAAACTAGGAACAGACATAACTCCGTATTTTTCTGCCCATTTTTTTCCTTCTTTACTTGAAGTACTAATTTCTTTTAGTGGGAGTTTATTCGTTTTAGAATATTCACCTAAAACGCGTTTTGCCATTGGACAACTTGGACATGTTGGACTAGTAAGAAGCTCAATTTTCACTGCCACTTTTTCACCATATCTCTTATAGCATCAGGACTTCTCACACCAACAAACCTATCTACGATTTTTCCGTCCTTCATAAACAAAACAGTAGGTATACCTTGAACTTGGTGTTTTATGGCTTCATCTTGATTTTGATCTGTATTAATTTTTACAAGTAAAAACGTCATCTCTTCAGACAATCGTTCTAAGGCAGGTCCTAATATTTTACAAGGTCCACACCAGTCAGCATAAAAATCAATTAAAACTAATCCCTTTTTACTATCTGTTTTGTAATCATCAACTTTGGTACCATTAACCACAGTTTTTATGGGTTTATTCATTTTATTTTTCAACTCCTCTAGCTTTTGATCTCTAATTTTTCTTTCCCGTGAAACGGGATTTAAATCATCCACTATGACAAACAGTGCTTATAATTTATAAAAGGTGGGGTTTTACCCCCCCATAATACAGCTCCCGCGTTGGAAGCCTCCGTTACCGCCTTTAGCTTGACCACCAGATTTATGCATATTACCTAAACCAAGACCGAATTCGGCCCTAATTTCGGCAGCTCTATCAAAGTCCTTTGATTCCATCGCCTCATGCATTTCTTGCATCAAAGGAAATGTACTTTCAGTTATTTGTGAAGCCATTCCACGCATAGGTAATCCTAAAGATTCTCTTAAGGATAACCACTCTTGGTAGTCTCCACCCTCCAGGGCGGCTTCTATCTGCTCGTGTGCTTCCTCAGTCATTTGACCGTATCCCCAGGCAAAGCCGGGAACAGCCAAAATTAGGAGGGCAGCTCCGAGTATTAATTCACGTCTCATACTAACAATATATACTGAAACCATTCTTATGGGTTGGTGAAACCCTCGGGAAACTAATTAAATGACTAAAAAACTTAATTTAGTGATACTTCAAATGGGTCTAGGGGGACGCATGTCTCAAATAACACTCACAAGATTAGCAGTACCAATAATTGCAATGCTCTTTTTTGTGAGTTTAGTTGTTTGGTATTTTTACAAAAAATTAGAAGAAAAAATTGATTCGCAAAAAGTGAATGAAAAACCAAAACAATTTGCCATAAAGTTACTTGGTGGAACTGAAAAAGAAGTGATTAGACTTTTAGTTTCAATGGATTATGTTGGACTCCAATCAGATATTTCAAGAAAAATTAACAAGCTAAAAGTTCACAGAGCTGTCAAAAGTTTATCTCAAAAAGGGATAGTTGAGGTACTCCCAAAAGGTAGAACTAAATTACTTAAAATAAAAAAAGAATTTAGGGAGCTACTTAGAGCTGACCCCTAATTTTCATGGCAGATACCACTTTATCAACTGCTAAACCAATAGCTGCATTTCTCATAGTAGTTTTTTCACTAACCATTTTGTTGTGAACTTGCTTGAAAGCTTTATTCATAACATCTTTTAGTTTTTCTCTGACCTCTTTTTGAGTCCAATAATATCCCATACGGTTTTGCACCCATTCTAGATACGAGACTGTAACACCACCAGAATTTGCTAAAACATCAGGTACTACAATTTGTTTAGACTCTTCGAGAATTTTATCTGCATCTGGCGTTGTTGGACCATTAGCCAATTCAACAATTAACTTAGCTTCAATATCATTAGCATTCTGTTGAGTAATAACATTCTCAATTGCTGAGGGCACCAAAATACTAACGGGGAGCTCAAGTAATTCTTCATTAGTTATAGCTTTACCAAAACCTTTAACCCTTTTAGTTTCTTGTTTTTTCTTCATAACCGCTTCAACATTAAGTCCAGATTCATCAAAGACTCCACCTTTAGAATCACTAATTGCAACTATTTTGTAACCAACTTCTTCAAGAAACTTGGCAGCATAATAACCAACATTACCAAAACCTTGGATTGCTACTTTTTTGCCGCGAATGTCATATGCCTTTACTGCATTAATTATAGAATAAAATCCGCCAAGACCAGTTGCTTCAGTTCTCCCTTCACTCCCCCCAAGTTCAAGAGGCTTTCCAGTTATAACTCCGGGTTCATGTCTCCCTTTCATAGTCTCATACTCATCGAGCATCCACCCCATAATTTGAGATGTAGTATTAACATCAGGTGCAGGAATATCAATATCTTCCCCAACAACATGAGCAAAACGTCTCATAAATCCACGAGAAAGTCCTTCTAAATCACGTTTTGACATGCCCTTAGGATTAACAATTATACCACCCTTCCCACCACCATAAGGTACACCACTAACTGCATTTTTCCAAGTCATCCACATTGAGAGGGCTTTTACTTCCCCAACTGTGACTTGCGGATGAAAACGTATTCCACCCTTAGCTGGTCCTCTTGCAGTATTATGTCTAACACGGTATGCTGGGAAAACTTCCAGACTATTTACCCCTTTTAGAATAACTCTACTTTCACTAACTAATTCAGGTAAAGATAGTGCTTCTTTTATTGTATCATCTAAGTCCATAACTCGTGCAACTTCATCAAGTTGTTTTAATGCATTTTCCCATGGATCCATTTTACTCACCTCTAAATTTTCTCTTAACTAATTATAAATCAACTACTCATTTGTTATTAAGTATAGATGTGCTGAATCTGCCGCCACTGAACCTTCCCCAACTGCCGTGGCAATTTGGTGAAAGAAGTTACTTGCAGTTGTAATGTCTCCTGCCGCAAAGACTCCAGCCTCACTAGTTGCTTGATTTTTATTCACTTCAATAAATCCAACCTTATCAGTTTTTATCTTAAAATTAATTTCAAATGGGATTTCTGGCTCAAAGCCAATTTCAATGAAAAAACCATCCAGTTTTAGATCTTTTCCACTCTTTAGTTTTACACCTTCAAGTTTATCTTTACCATAAAATTCAGTTACATCATCTAAAAACATAACTTCAATACTTTTGTCGCCTTTAATTTTTTTTACATAAGGGGGTTGCATTTTAGTGAACTCACCCTTCCTATAAATTAAATAAGTTTTAGTTGCAAATTCTTTTACGATTAAGGCAGCAACTCCAGCAGAATCACCACCACCAATAACGCCAACAATCTTGTCTTTAAAAAATGCAGCATCACACGTTGCACAACCACTAACACCTTTTCCAGCAAATTCCTTTTCACCTGGAACTCCTAGTTCTCGGCGCTTTAGTCCATGAGCTAAAAGTAAGGTTTTTGCCTCAACTCGTGAGTCCCACTCAGTCGTAAGAGTGAATACATTTTTCTTTTTTTCAACGGACTTTATTTTTTCCATTTTTATTTCAGCACCAAGTCCTTCTGCGTGAGCTTTCATATCTTCACCCAACTTAGCACCATCAATTAACTTTAGTCCAGGATAATTTTCAATAAATGGATTCTCGGTCACGAGTCCACCCATTTTATCCCCAAAAATAATTGATTTCATATTATAGCGTTGTGCATATATAGCGGCTGTAAAGCCTGCAGGTCCAGCACCTATTATAGCGATATCATACATAAGTTTCTTTGAAACTTATAATTTATAAGCCTTAGGAAATTATAGGGGCGTATACGTTTAATGCACCAGGCTTAATTTCTACTTCTAATTTGTGAACTTTTGGATTAACTGCACCATTTGAGTATTTAGAAAATAAATCCCCAGAAGTCTCACCATCAACCCCAAAATCAAAACCATCAGTACTTTCAATTACTAATTTTTCAATACCACGAACTGCACTAACTCCATTTAGATAAATGCTGTTATTTAGTTTACTAGATAAACTAAAGAGCTGACGTTTTGGTACTTCATCAGAAAGAATATACATAAAACTAAATTTACTGTCATATGCACTCTCCTCTTCAATTCTTAGTTTTCCACCACCCGTAGTTTCAGTATTAAGGATTTGTCCACCCCAAACCATCTCATCAATCTCATAATTAGTTCCAATATGATTCCACTCAGGTTCACCATCAACCCTAACTAATTTTTCAAGATCACCAGAAAGTGTCACCTTAAAATCAGTTGGATCCTGTTTTATGATTCCAGCAACTCCACGTAATACATATGCAAGTGGTCCAACTTTTTTTAGTTTATTCCAAACCCCACTCATCTGACCTGCCTTTGCAACTAAGTGTAAGTGATGACCAATGTAAGAATTTTTTTCAAGTACTTGTCCATCATCAGTATAAGCTTTGTAATACAAAGAATCCATTCGTCTTTCAACTAAAGAGTCATTCTCAAGTCCAGTGAATGTTTTTTCACGAAGTTCTTGTGCATCTTTTTTTGAGATTTTTAAATACTGAGATTGGTCATCAAAAATTGCAATTGGAATATCATTACCAGTCCCGTGTGGGATAGCCACTGCAGAAAGCTCATATTTTTGAGCAACTTCAAACATTTGAGTAATACCCCCATCCCCAGCATACATTCCTAAGACATCAGGTAAATCAGATGGTTTATCACCTAATTTAGACGTGAGTTGTTCTACAAAATCACCCGTCTTTTCTAAAACAAAAACTTCCCCTAAATTTTGCATCCTTAAAAGATCTTCATCACTGACCTTTTTGAACGGACTAACTGCAAAAAGGTAGGTTTTTTGAACATTTTGATTTCCCATAAACCCAAATCAAGGGTCAATTTATATTATTTGCCTTAAATCAATTCGACACGTGTCTAAAAAAGTGCTCACATACAGCACTCTTTATGTGATTTTACTGGAATTACGAAGTCTCCTTCTAGGTTTTTTAAGATAGTGAGTTTTCCCCCACTTAAGAGGTCCCTAACAACTTTTTGTGCCTCATCACTACAAGACCCATAAAAAACAGCACTAACCTTTCCGTTAGCTTCAAACCCATAAATAAAATGAGCGTGTCTTCGGAGTTTTGAGAGTTCACTTTTGCCTTCATAAAGTATATATGAGAATTTATTTTTCTCTGGATTAAATCCCGATAGTCTTTTTATTATATTTTTTTCTTCAAGTTTTTTTAGACGTAAACAAATTGCAGGTTGAGTAATACCTAATTCTTTTGATAACATGCTTTGAGACATATTGGGATTGGCGCTTAATAACTCAAGTAATTTCCAATCAGTTGCATCAAGCTCCACATAAAACAAAGGTTCTGCCGTTTATAAAGTATAATCTTAAACTTTTTCCCGTTTCGACGAGATTTAAAAAAAAAGTTTAATCAAAAACTCCCGCGAAGCGAGATAATAAAGGGGAAACGCCCAGTCTCTTAAAAAAATTTTCTGATTAAACCTAAAATTCCTTGATTCCACTGAACTGTATGCGTAGTCCCTTTTTTGTTTATGATTTCTTTTCTATGTTTTTCATACCATTTGTATGATTCTAGAAGGGTTTGTTCACTACTAAACTTTGGTTCCCACCCTAAATTTTGCATTTTGTCAATTGAAACAAAGTGATCTTTGTCAAGGGTCTCATATGCCCACGCATATAGGGGACTTAGTCCCAATTTGTCAAGAATTCTAAGAGGAGTTTTTACAGTCCAACTTGGAAAGTGAACAAGTTTACCTTTTTTTCTGTAATCAATAAGTTTTTGCATATGATCATTTATTGTACCAAAATCTTTTGCACCCACATTGTATACACCATTTGCTTTTTCTTCACTTGTTTTTGATAAGATCCAAATAGCATTAGCTAAATCGTCAACATCAAGAAGTTGATATTGATTTTTTCCATTGCCAATTACAGGTAATTTTTTTCCTCGATATACCCAATCAAAAAGTACTGAAAAGATTCCAAGTCGAACTGATCCAACAAAGGTTTTAGGCCTAATTATTGATACTATCATACGATCTCTATACTGTGCACATAATTTTTCACTCTCAACTTTACTATCCCCATAAGGACCAACACCAGGCAAGGGGGCAGTCTCATAAATGGGGTGTTCTTTTGGAATGCCATAAACTGCCGTAGTTGAGATAAAAATTACTCGCTTTACTTTATTTTTATTGGCCTCTTTTAGCACATTTTTTGTACCACCAAAATTAACTGCCCAAATAACGTCTTTTTTTGATCTTGGGAGAGCTGCAGCACCATGCATTACAATATCAATTCCTTTAGTAATTTTTCTCAAGAATTTTGCATCGGTGATATCTCCTTTGTGAAACTTGACCTTGTCTTTAAGATCATCAAAAGGAAAATCGTTTATGTCAGTTGCAACTACTTCGACTTTGTTATCAATTAAAAATTTACAAACATGATACCCTAAAAATCCACTGGCACCCGTTACTAACCACTTCATAAAAAAGATAAGAAAAAGGGGTTAAATAATTAACCCGAGATTATCCAGTTGTGCAGCCACTTAGTTGTGCAACTTGAGCTACTTTCAAAGAAAGTGGATAAAGGGTTTGATTAATTATCCAACTTGGTGCACTTGTTATGTTTTGGCTTACACAAGTTTCTGTGTTTTCACCACCACAGTCAAAGTAAATTAAACCAACATATGGCCCGCTACCTAATTCTTGTAATTGAGCTGTTGTGTAATTATTTCCAATTACACCAAACAAAATTGTTTCTTTTTCACGTAAACAAGTAAAGAAATTTTTCTGGTTTTTGAACACTTGAATTGTTTCGCTGACGTCTGACCTTATTGGAAATAGATATTTTCCAGTTGGGTCAATATAAATTTCAGTTAGCTCACCACCAAGTTTAAAGATGGCTTTGTAAACCGAACCTTCGCGTATCAAATTAACGTCAGTAACCTGTGAATCGGGGTTTGCGAGTTCAAATGCTTCAACAATTTTAGTTTCTAGCATATTTTGATTAATAGGCAACCACAGTAAATAGGCAACTAATCCAAAGAGGATAGGCACCATAACCAATTTTTTATGTTTAAGCATATTTTCTAGAAAACCCAGTAAATAAAAGCTTATTGAAAGTTATAAATACTGTAAAGTCAAAGAATTCAGTGAGGTATCTCTTGGCACTGTTAATTTTAATGCAACCCTTAGTTGCGCAACAAACTCACCCATTAAGTGAAGTAACTCCAATTGATACTGATTTGAATATGGGGAGTTATGACGTTATAACCGATGATTTGACTATTAATGGAAAAGATATCTGGATGGTTGTAGGAAGTGGTCAGACTTTTGGAATTCATGTCAGCACAAGTACGAATAAGGGTTTCTTTTTTGTTGACGCAACTACAGATTATATTGCTTTGAATGCAAGTGGTACCGGTGCGGTTCCTGATTTCAAGATAGATGCCAATGGGGATGCTACGATTAAAGGTTTATTAACAACTACCGGAACGGGTATCAGTACAATTGGCGGAAGTTTGACAGTTGGTTGGGACTTGATAGTTGGTGGTACTTCAGCAACGTTACCAGCAGACAGTATTGGTGCCAGTGAAGTTGAGTTTAATTATGCTAGTTCAGCTAGTGAGGCTGGACCTGCAGATAATTTAAGTTGTACTGATTGTGTTGCAGCAGGTGAAGTTGAGTTTAATTATGCTAGTTCAGATTCTGAAGGCGGTGGAGCACTCGCTTGTGATGGGGACGCTACTTGTGAAACAGGAGCACTTACCGCAACAGGAACGGCAACAATTGATGGAAATTTATATGTTGATACAGACAGTGGAACTAATGCAGCATACATTACAAGACTAGGTGGAACCACTGAAGGACTAAAGATTTATGCAAGTGACAGAGATGCATATATTAGATATATTGAAGACGCAGGTGAAACATCCCCTGGAACTTTACATTTTATTAATGAATACTCTGGCGGAAGCAGTTATGAATTTATGACTGTTGCAACTGATGGAGATGTTGGAATTCATACAACTGGGCCGGCACAAGATTTTGATGTAGTAGGTAACGCAAATGTGGACAGGCTCTGGGTTGATGGCAGTAGGTTTACAACATATAGTTGGACAACTTCTGCGTTAACAACACCAAGTATCGAAATTGTTGATGATGATACAAATGCCGCAGGCACAGATCCAATATTAGTATTTCACGATTATGGATACGGCGGGCCTGCACTTCGGTTTGAGGGAAGTGAAAAAAGACTATATATTGAAGATTATGACTCAAGTGACCGGATTGATTATGTTAGAATCAGTGATAAGTTTGATAATACTGATTTAGAAGTTTACGGTAGCATTCTCTTAAAAAGTTCATTATATGACATTGATGACGCAACAGTAGATGTTGGGGAAAGTTTGGACGTTGCAGATGACATTTATTTTGGGTCAACAGGGTTACTACAAAGCGGCGGAAATTACATCTCGATTGGATACAATTCCTGGGTGGATGATACCGCCTACGAATATGTCAATTTTTATAGTGGAACTAGTAGGAAAGGTATCATTCTTTGGGATGGTTCTTGGGGTAATTGTTTGAGCTCTACTAGTGAATGGTGTATTGCAGCAGACTCAGGTTTTGCTCTGACACTTTCATCTGAAACAGATGTTAGAGTTAAGATAGATGCAGACAATAACGGTGCACAGGCTTTTAGGATTTACAATGGTGCTAGTACTGACATAGCAAATATTGATGAAAGTGGAAATATGCAAATGGATGGTGACTTAACCGTATCAGGAAATGACATAAACCTCGCAGGAGTTGCAAGAACATTCTCAGCAATGTGCCTCACTACTTATATGCCGGATGTTGATGACGTTAACATGTATGGATATTACAACTACGCCACAGGAAGTGGAAAGACTATGGTTTGTCCTGTATATTTACCACATAACTCAGTCGTAACTAGTGCAGTTTGTTATGCAGGAGCTACATCAAATACGTGGACCTTGAAGAGAGCAACTACAAATTATATACTTAGTAATACAATGGCATCGGCAGCTCACCAAACTATAGACAGTAGTATCGCCTATGCAACAATCGACACCAACACTTACATTTACTACTTTTTGTCACCAATGTATACCAGTTCTGCCACATACCTATATCACTGTAAGGTGGGTTACACAGTCACACAATTAGAATACGGGTGATTCTACACCAATTAGCAGAAGAAACCTTTTTATGCTTGTTATACATGTATTTTAGTGAGAAAACTGCTGTTTGTGGTAGCTTTAGTGCTAATGCCCCTTTTTGCCTATAATGTGTCAGTTGTTTCTCAAGTTGTCTCAAATAATTGCCCTATAGGCTGGGAAGCTATTGCAAGCCTTAATGGCACTAGTAATTCTCATATTGCAGAACCTGGCGACTCAGATTATACTTACAAACTCTGTGTTAAGGGCGAATTTATCAGCTCAGGCGGTTATAATGCAAAATCTAGTTTGACCACGAGTCAAAGTGTTTTAGTTGGTCTTTTTAGGAATGTAAACTCACATGCAGAAGCACCAAATGAAACTAGCTATACTAATGCGGCATATGCTAGTTGTCCTGTCGACGCCTTAATTAAAACTAATTGTGGGGCTGAAGAAAATTGTATTATTGAATTTTATAATTTTGAGGGCAATACACACGTTGCACAGTGTGGTACAGGATTAACTTACAAATTATGTGTCAAAGCAAAGGAGCCAGATGTTGATGAGTATGCATGTTCATGTAATTATCCTTCATCAGACTGGAATTCTGATTATTTTGTTGGGACTCTTGGTACTTGTTGTGGAGACGATTTAGGTGAAAAAGAAACTTCAGCATCTTTAGACGGGAGTTGTATTGCAACAGCAACTAGCATATGTTGTGAAGATAATAAATGTGGGAGAGATAATGGCGGGACTCCGTCTTGTGATCCTGTTGGTTCTGCATGTGGTTCATATCTTTGTAGTGAAAGTACTTGGCAAGAGTGTAGTGTCGGGGAGAGTAGTTATTGTACTAATGTAGATTTAGATAATGATGGACTTTATGATCAGTTTTGTAATAATGATACTGGTACTTGGGAACTTGCTGCTAGTATGAGTGATTTTTGTCAGAATTCTTGTGAGCAATTAAATGGTATTTGGACAGGTCAAGGAACTCTACCAAGTGAAGCTAAGAATTGTTGTAGTTCAGCTGATTCTGGTTCAACTTGGTGTATTGATACTTCCAATCGGGTTACAAGATGTAGTAGTGGTAAACCTATTGATTGTGCAGTGTATTGTGATACGCAAGGTTCAATTAATGATGATGGAAACGTTTACACTTGTACAGGGGCTAGTGATCTAGACTGTAAGTCATCTGGATGTTCTGGAACTGACTGTGATTGTGGTAAGGGCGAAGGAACTGGGTGTTTTGTTAGTAGTGCTTGTGTAGATGGTGGATGTGAAACTTATAGAGTATCAACTGGAAATTCAACTTACTTTTCAAATGTAGATAATAAGACTGGCTTTGCCGGAATATGCTGTCCAACAGATGCTTGTACCTTTGATTCAGACCAAGATGGAAAAATAGATGCATGTGCACAAGACGGAACTAGTTCAATTGATTCAGATAATGATGGGGATATAGATTATTGTAATGCAGGTGAATGGCAAGAATGCGGAGTTTATAGCTGTTCTACCGCAGGGAGTTGTAGTTGTATGGGTGATTCAACTAATGTTGGTACATGTGACTATGTCACTGAGACTGCAGGAATTTATAGCACAGGAACTGGATTGTGTTATATTCAAAATTCAGGATTAGACTGCGCACTACCATGTGATAGTGATGGGGATTTAGGTACTCGTGAATATATCAATAATGATGGTTTTTGTGTCAAGGGTGGTGGGAGTTGTCAGGATATTTACAGGGGTATTAGTTGGTTTGGTAATAGTTCACTCTCATTTGTAAATACTAGTTTGAGCTGTTTATGTGATACTCAAGCATATTGTACCGTTGACGTTCATAATTCAACTGGATTAGCTTACACAACAAGTAAAACAGTTTCAGCAACAGGGAGTTGGGATCTTATTCCATTAACAGATCCATTTGACAAAGGTCAAAATTCAATTAATATTACATGTGGATGTGGCAGCGGTGGAGCAGTTCCACCAACAAGTTGTGATAGTAATGTTACTACAATAAATTATGATAGTACAAGTTCAGTTAATGTTGGAAATTTACTAGTTGGTAACCCCGAGACTGTTGATATTACAGTGAATAACATTGGTAGTGTTGATCTATCTGGATTTGTAATTGGGGCTACTATTACTAGCGGGGGCATTTCAATTACTAATTTTACAACTCAAAAATATCTAGCAGCAGGGGCAAGCTTAGTTGTACCAGTACTTTTTGATATTCCAATTACAATGTATAATGATACTAAACTCACAGGTTCAAATGAAACTTCAGTTCTCTTATTTTCAAATGTAACTGATGTATTACTTTTACACACACAAGATGAAGTAAGTTACACCTATCAATGTGCGGCAACTTCAGATTGTAAAACTTCATGCCCACTAGACTCACCCAACTGTTGGGCGTATGGGGGGTATGACAGTAATTTCACTTGTTCTGCTGGTGTATGTTGTCCTCTTGATGATCACTTTGAAGACGGAGCATGTTGTACTTCTGGATATAGATGTTGTATTGAAGATAATACTTGTACCACAGAAGAATGGTGTGCAAATGCAACCACGTATGATAATTATGGTATTATTTGGTCGTGTAATGACATAAAACTTGACGGACAAACATGTCTTGAAAGTAGAATGTGTGACTCTGGAAATTGTGAAACTGCAGGCCTTGGAGGCGAAGAGTATTGTTGTCAGGCAGTTCTTACTGTAACTGAAGCAGGAGGAGAATGTTCAACACTTGCTGGTGGGGAAGTTTGTTCATCAACTGGATGTTGTACTGATGACACTGAATGCGGGAGTGGCACATGGTGTACTTTATACGGAAATAGATGCGTAGATTGTCCAACCTCAACTGATGCTGGATACTTCAATGGATACTGCTCAAGTGATCAATGTATTGGAAGTGACGCTGATTGTTGTAGTGTTCCTAGTGACTGCGATACGGCGGAGAGCATCTCAGGAGATTCATATTATTGTAATACAGAAGTCTCAACATGTGAGACTTGTACTAGTAGTCTAGATTATTATTGTCCAAGCTTTGATAAGTGTTATATTGCAGGCCCAGGTGAAGGGGATCCAGATTGTTGTAGTACGGATTCAGATTGTTTTTCAGGTAATACTTGTACAGACAATACTTGTGTTCCAGAAAACATAGGAAAATTTTGTAGTGATGATGCTGAGTGCGGGGATGGATTAAATTGTGTTGGTGGCTCTTGTATATTAGAAGACTTCCTAATTGTTAATCCAACGTCAGTCGATATGAATGTTGGTGAAGTAAGGTATGCCACAATTATTGTTCGTGATCCACAATTAAAGTCAGACACATACACACTTAGTTTATCAGGAGATCAACTACAGTTTGCAAAAATTGATTCTGGAACTTCAATGAGAATCAACATAGGTCCAAATGAAGTTAAGAAATTTAATATGGTACTTTTTGGTGGAGCGGCTGTTAGTGGAGGGCAACTTAAAGTATTTGCAAGCAGTGAGACTGTTGCTGGCATATCTAGTGAAAAATCCATAACCTTAAACATAAATCAAGTTGCAGGAAGCGGAGTAGTTGCTGCAGCTCCCGGTATAACATTTAGTGAATCCTTAGCAATTTTAGTCATCGGTGGTGTTCTCGCTTGGAGTCTAAAGAAATTATAGAAGAAACTAGAAAAGTTATACGCGCGTATTTTGATGGGAAAGATTATACACCCCATATGCAAGGTGAAGGTAATGTTTTTGTCACACTAAAAAAACAAGGAAATTTACGCGGATGTATTGGAACAATTCAACCCGATAAATTGTCAAAAAATCTAAAGGCAGCTGCAATTTATTCACTAAGTGATTCAAGGTTTAGTAAAGTTGAAAGAGAAGAATTTGAAACACTAGATATTGAAGTTAGTGTCTTAAAAAAAGGTATATTATACAAAAACCCCTTAGAAAACCTGATTATAGGAAAACACGGTCTTATCATAGAAAAGGACAAAAAAAGCGGTCTTTTACTGCCACAAGTTGCAATTGAGCATAAAATGAATAAAGAACAGTTTTTAGATGCAGTTTGTGATAAAGCAGGACTAGACAAAGGTAGTTGGAAAGACGCAAAAGTGTGGCTTTTTGAGGCAAAAGTTTACAAAGAATGAGTGAAAGAAATGATGTGTGAAGTTTGTGGGGGAAAAAATGCGACCACACGCTCAAAGGTTGATGGTTTGCAACTAGCTGTTTGTGTAAATTGTGTTAAGTTTGGTTCTGAAGTTTTAAGTAGATCTGAGGTTTCACAAAGAAAAACAACAAATTTGGATTTTGATGGTGAAGATATTCTCCCAAATTATGCAGAAAAACTAAGGCGCGCAAGAGAAGAGAAAAGATTAAGTTTTGAAGAACTTGCGAAATTACTTTTTGAAAAGAAAAGTGTAGTTGAAAAAGTAGAAAGTGGTAAAATGTTACCAGACCTTAAGCTAACAAAGAAGCTAGAGAAATTTTTTGGAATTAAAATTAAAGGTATAATTGATTCAAAGCATGATGGTCATAAAAAGAATTTACCAAAAGCAACTCTTGGTGATCTGGTAAAATTGAAGACGGTGAAGAGGTAAGTTTATCAAGACTTTTCTCAAATTCATCACTTAGCTCCTCCGCTTTTTCTTTAGTAGGAGACCAAACATCACCCCAATAATCTATCACGTATTTTGATGCAACTAAAACAATTGCAGCAATAACGAGCCACTCGACTGTAGTCATGCCCCGCATACTAGTTTAACACTAGGTACAATAAATAATTATACTAAACGAAGGGATAAAAGATACGCCAAAATACTCGAAGGTATTGAAAAACTAAGTGACTCATAAAATTTATTTTCAAAAAAGCCAAGCCAAATACCAGACACTACCGCTTGAGACACAACATACCAAAGATAATTCTCACCAGTCATTGATGAGACTACTCCCAGTACTGCAGAAGCAACTACTAAAGACGCCATTAAGGTGTATTTTTGAGACGAGAGAAGAGAAGAGGTTTCAAGAGCATATTCTTCTTGTTTTGAAATTTGAAAAAGTGCATCAGTTAAAATTTCAGGATTACTAGTATCTAAATAAGACTTTATTGCAAGAGTTGATGTTTTACTTCGCCATCCAAAAATAGGGAGCACTAATTTTCCTTTGTGTTCATACATATTTGCCCACTTTACTAGCCCAACTACACGCATCAATTTTGCAATTATTTTCTCATTTATGTGCTTTTCAGAGCTTAAAAGGTATAAAAGTTCAAGACTCATTTTATCTAACCTCTCTTTTTTCTTATGTTTTTTGTACCTACTAAAGACTTCAAGACCCAAAAAAATGAGAATGAAAAAAAGTGCATACTCACTAAACAAAGCAGCCAAGATCAAGATTAGTATACGACTTTCCATAATACCACCAAAAGCGAACTGAGTAAGAGGGCAGGTAAAAATATGCTAGTATTTTGTGAGTAGATTGAAAGACCTGAATACATAGAAGGAAGTATAGCAGCCAGAGCTGTATAGCAAATTGCAAAAATTTGCATTCGTGCTGCAGATGTTCTTTGAATTGCAAGATTTTCAGCCATTATTTTTTTTGAGTAAAGTTCAAGGAGTTTTTCTCCAGAACCCGTTTTATACATAGTTTTTAATCGTTTATTTAATTCTACGATCTCAGGAAAAATTGCACAGGAATCAAGAGATGCTTCAAATGATTTTCCAGATGCA
Source organism: Candidatus Altarchaeota archaeon (assembly GCA_018220935.1). GTDB lineage: Archaea > SpSt-1190 > SpSt-1190 > SpSt-1190 > SpSt-1190 > JAAOXX01. The sequence continues at coordinate 19,907 of JAAOXU010000017.1, forward strand.
TAATTTTTTGAAAAAATAGAAAATATCTGACCTGTTTTACCAGATAGTTTACCTAAGACTTCTTGAAGCGGCACATGTTTTGATTGCCATAGTACTTCTGAAATAATCAGGGGTAACTCGTGTTTCACGTGTCTTCTTCGCTCTTTTGAAAAGTACCAAAAAAACAAGTGTGGGAGGCGTAAGACCACCATAAACGACACCAAAACAGCTAGAGGTCCATATGAAAGTAAAAGTGGTGGAACTATAAAAAAAGGTAAAAAAATGCGCGCTAAACTGGGTTCTAAGCCCGCTTTTTTAGCTAGTTTGTTCATTGATTTGTCGTATATCACTGTACCACCTCTGAATCTTGTCAAAAAAATCTTCGTCTTTTAGATTTGTACAAGACTCAAGAAAATCTACACGCCTTAGTATCTCATCACTCACAGAATCAAAATTCAGGGTGAAACTTTTGTCTTTTAGTAATTTAGTCTTACCAAATATCTCAACTACGCGACGATATAACTTTCCGTTTTTCTCAAACCTCCTACAAACTATCATAAGAGGAATAATACTAAGATCATACTCAGGAAAACCTTGATGCATCAGTCTTCTATATGCCCAGTCAGCTGATTCAGCATGATACGTGAAGTAAGTACCAAGAGCATGGCCAGCAAGACATGACTCCCTTAAAGCAGACACCTCTGAATCTGATCTTACTTCCCCAATTACAACTCTGTCAGGTCTCATTCTAAGAGAATCAATTATGGCGTCCCTCATTGAGATCTGCAAATTTTTGTTTGAGACTAACCCAACAGACTGTTCTTGTGGGGGTCTAATTTCAGGTACTTCTTCAATTAATACAACTCGTTGATTTTCTGGAATAAACCGCATTAAGGCATTAAGCAGAGTGGTCTTCCCACTCCCCGTATTGCCAACAAAACCCACATTAACTTGTCCAGTTTCCATTACCATCCAAAGAAACGCCAAATCTTCTAAAGACATCATATCACGCTCATATAAGTCAACAGGCGTAAAAGGAGAAACTGCATACTTTCGGATATTTAGAGAATGATTACTAGCGTATGGCGGAATAAAGACTGAGAGTCTGTCCCCATTAGCAAGAATTGCTGATTCTCTTGGATTAGCTTGGTTTACGCGTCGATTCATAAAAGAAAGCATACGATTTGAAAGTTCTAAGAAGTACTCTGCAGAATTAATCATCAAATTCGTCTCAAGTACACCTTTTTTTCGGTGATATACATAAATCCGCTTATCAATCGAATTAACCATAATCTCTTCTAAATCCATCTCAATTAAGGCAGAAAGTGGTCCTAAATTGCCTTCTACCAATTTTTGAGCCCAAAAACGTACGGCAGATTCATCAAACTGAAGCTTTTTTTTAGCAGCAAGAATCAATTCTTCAAGGTCATTTTTGCCATATATTTCAGCATATCTAATTAGAATTTTTTCTTCAGAAGTCCCAATTATAGGAAAGTTCAGATCAGCCGAACCAGCACTTGAAAAACCAAGCACAAAATTAGTAGACCTGAGTCTTAAATTACTTAGCTTTGATACAAAAATTATAATGCCACATAGGGTGAAGCATCACTCGCTAGTTTTCCGGCCCTAATTGCACCATTATTATCAATATTAACGTTTAGTACGTCAATTTTGTGAAGTTTGCTCATAAGGCCATAAACTGTGACCAGACCATTTGTCGTGTCTGGGTTTACGAGTTTATTTGTTGCAGACTCAATAGTGTTCCCAAGATCTTCTTTAAAATATATTTTTGTACCATTACCAGAATACTCAGCAAAAACAAATTGGTGTTTATTTGTAATTTTTGAAAGTATTGGTGCCCTTAAGTCATCATACAAGACCTTTAGTTTTTTTTCAGGTAAGGGGATCCCTTCAGAAGTTTGAGTGGCATACGTTTCACTTAACATAGGGATAAGTTCTACAACAGAATCAAGAACTTCTTTTTCAGATCTTTCCGTTATTTTAGGATCATATGATCTACCGTTGAAGAGTTTTGTAAAGTTTTCAAATTCAACACCATAAAGATTGTTTTTAATCCAATCCTTGATCAAAATTTTTCTTGAAGCTAGTTTAAGTGAATCTCTAAGA
>JAAOXU010000002.1 GCA_018220935.1 Candidatus Altarchaeota archaeon
AGTCAGACTAGCACCAATTTTTGTGGCTGTAATGTCTCCTCTAACTTCTTTTACTACTAAATTATTTTCTGTTATTGTGCCTGTTTTATCTACACAAAGTACATCAATTGAACCTAAGGCTTCAACTGCGGGTAATTTTTTTACAATGGCTTTTTGATCTGCCATTTTTTTTACACCAATTGCAAGACACATTGTAGATAAAATTATCAAACCCTCAGGAACGGCAGCAACGCCAAGACTAATCCCCAATTCAACCATGTGAAGTAATTCCTTACCTTGAAACACACCGAGTGCTGCAACTAATATGGAAATGACAACAACTATTTTTCCTAAAAAACTACTGAGCTCTTTTAATTTTTCCTGAAATGGTGTTTCACTACTTCCTTCTGATAATTTTGAAATTTTTCCAATCTCAGTATTCATACCTGTGTTTATTATTTCAATAGTTGCTTTTCCCTTAACTACAAGAGTCCCTGCAAAAAGTGAGTCACCAACTGTTTTGAATACGGGTAAACTCTCTCCTGTAAGCATGGACTCATCTGCACTAAGTTCACCGCTGATAATTTTTGAATCCGCAGGAATTTTTTCACCAGCTTCTAAAAGGACAATATCACCTGGAACTAAAAGTGAAGATTCAACTTCTAATCCTTCACCATCCCTTATCACCTTAACAAAAGTTTTTAGCTGCTCTTGAATACTCTGAATAGTTTTTTCTGCCTTATACTCTTGAAAAAATCCAACAACTCCGTTTAGGAGTACAATTGAGATTATGAGTACTGAGTCTAGTGTCTCACCAATAAAATAACTAAGACCTGCTGCAAATAATAATAAAATTACTAAAGCGTCCTTAAATTGGTTAAAAATCATTTTTAGGGTCTTAAATTTTTCAGTTGACTTAACCTCATTTTTTCCATAAATTTTAAGTCGCTCGGTTACAACTTTGCTAGTTAGGCCCTGCACACCCTTCTCTAACTACTTGGTTTAAAAACTTTTTAAACCGATACTGCGTATTTCTCCTTATTGGGGCTATGGTCTAGTTGGTTATGACGTCGCCCTTACACGGCGAAGGTCCCCGGTTCAAATCCGGGTGGCCCCACTCGACCCCGTGAACGGGGTCGATCATTTGTCCAGGTTTCACCTGGACTTGCTTGTCCTGTCGAGCGTAGCGAGACGGGACTACGGATCAAACGAGTATCGTTTGCTGGGATGGCCGAGCAGCTAGGCGGCAGATTGCAGATCTGCTTTACATGGGTGCAAATCCCATTCCCAGCTTCCAAACTTTTAGAAAAAGTTTGATCAAAAGGGAGGTATCGGTACTCGTAGAGTACTGATTGCAAATCCCATTCCCAGCTCTAAAGACTTTTTTCCGTTTACAGGATTTAATTATTTTAGGTATTCCTTCACATCTTCGTGGAATTTTTGTCCCTTTTTTAATTCTTTTTTAGTAAAAGGACAAAATCTCTTTTCGTCTTCATTTGCAACTAAGTTATTATCACTAAGCGAGATTCCTAAGTTGCTTGCTGCTTCTTGTAAATTGTAATTAGTTTCTTCTGCTTTGCTTTGTTGATGTATGTAATATGTGTTTTCTATATTATCTAAAATGTATGTTACCACTACACTTCTTTTAACGTCGGTTGTTTGTGGGTTGACATAATATGGGTGTTCAGATATACAATCCATTAGTTCTCTGTGTATGGGTTTTTTTCCTGAATTTAGTTCTTTAATCCTGTCTATTGCGTTAGATACCAAATAATTGGCCTCAATCAATTCTTTACTATAAATTGGTTTGAAAAAGTCTACTAGTTCTTTTACTGCTTGAATATTTTCTAGCTGGCTGAGATATTTACAAGTTATCCAAAAAGGGTCTGCTAAGGGGTGTGGAACTGTCTGAGTCTCCCACCCTTTTTCCACAAAATTGATTGCTATGTCTAACAAGGTGTCGTGATGTTCCAACTCATATCCTAAATAATGACGAAACATTATGCCATTGTAATATATCTTTTCTATGTCGCGATTCGTGATTTCAAGAGCGCCGTTTTTTATCAAGTACTTAGAAAATTCTCTTGAGATTGCTTCTGTTTTTTCTGGTTCTTCCTGAAATTGATTGTCTATTTCCTGTAATCCGTCATGAATCGTTCTATAAAATCGTTCGAATCTTAGGTCGTCTTCAATTTCAGCCGGGTTGGTATGAGTATTAACCACTTCTACTACTTTCTTTCGGTATTTTTCTTTTCTTTGCCTTAGTTTTCATTCATATACACTTGAGTCAAATATCTCACCGTCTTTTAGTGGTCTTTTAGTTAGCGGACAGTATCTGTTTTCTCCTTTTAGGCTTTTATCACTGACATCTATTCCTAATTTTTTTGCAAGTTCTAATGGATCTGAACAAATATCTGGTTTTTTTTGTAATAGGTGTATTTTATAATCATTATCCATATTTTCAAGAAGGTGATCTGTTACTAAAATTCGAGTCGAGTCATCATCCTCTGAATTGTACATTGGATTTTTTTCTAAATACTCGATTAGGAGTGATTGTACTTGGCGACCATCCCCTTGACTCTCTTCTTTGATGACTTCAATTGCACTATCAATTAAATGAATATTTGGCATATTACTCCCATAAATTGATTTTAGATATCCTGTAAGTTCTTTGGCCGCACTGGTATCCCCTAAAATGTCAAGATATGCAAATGCATTAATTAATGGGATTACGAGAGGGTGGAGCACCGAAGGGATTTCCCTCCAATCTTCTGTTACTAGATTACTTGCTGCACTCAATAACAAATTATAATCTTCAAGGTTGGGTCCATATTTTATGATCTTAGACTCTAAAACATCTAAAAATGGGATGTTAGGGAGCCAAGCATCATTTTGTATCAAATATTTGGAGAATTCTTTTGCAATTTCTTTGGTTTTTTCCACATCATCACTAAATTTTTCATCTAGTTTAATGAGTTTGTTGTATAAAATATTCGTAAATTTATTGAATTTTATCTCTTGATTTATTGATTCAACCACGGCTTTTCTTATTTTTTCTCTTTATATTTTTTTCTTTCATTGCGAAGTCTTATATAAATTTAACACTGTTTAAATTAGAATGGTATCGGCTTTTATCATAACTCTACGAGAAACACTTGAAGCTTCACTTATAGTTGGACTAATTTTGAGTTACTTAAAAAAAACTAACCAGGAAGACTTTAGCAAATTTGTTTGGATTGGTGTTGGTATTGGTCTTTTTGGGAGTTTAGCGGGTGCTTATATTTTTAGTTCAATATATGGTGGCTTTAGTGGCACGGCCGAAAAACTCTTTGAGGGTATAACTATGCTAGTTGGTGCGGCACTACTTACTACTTTAATTTTGTGGATTAGTAAACATAATCGTATTGTTAATATTCATAAAAATGTTGAAGATCACTTGACTAAGGCGGGCGGTATGGGATTAATGTTTTTAGTGGCAATTTCCATTTTACGAGAAGGGATTGAGACCATAATTTTTCTTAGTGCAATACAATTCTCAACTGGTTTTGACGGATGGTCTGCAATGTTGGGAATTTTAATTGCAATTGCGCTTGGGTATCTTTTCTTTATTGGAGCCATTAAGCTTGACTTAAAACAATTTTTTGCAGTAACTAATGTGATTTTAATTCTCTTTGCTGCGGGATTAGTCGCACATGGAGTTCATGAGCTTCAAGAAGCAAAAGCAATTCCAATTGTGCTTGAAGAAGTTTGGGACATTAATCCTGCTGTTGTAGATGGAGAATATCCAATGCTTCACGATAAGGGGGCGATTGGTGGTATTTTCAAAGGACTATTTGGATACAACGGTAATCCCTCCTTAATTGAAGTTCTTAGTTATTTAGGATATCTCGTATTTGCTTACTTTATCTGGAAACGACCAAAAAGAAGTAAATCTTAAGTCCCACCGCGCGGGATAAACCCCATTTTACGGGGTAAACCTTTTAATCACTAAAAGTGAAGCTCTAATATGGGTAAGAAAAAGAAAAAACGACACTAATTATGGTAATTTTAGCCTCTATTGGCAAAGTTTTTACACATTAGATCATCAGGTCCACTTGGTGGTTCAAACTTGAAAAAAAGACATCTCCAGTCTCGGGACCAAAACCTACACTTATTACATGTGTTCATTCGTGCCATGCCTCTTCAAACAACTTATTTAGCGTCTGAGCAACATAAGAACTATTAACCCATACTCCTGCATCAAAAGTTGGGTGAACGTCACCTGGATCCATAAACATAGCAACTGCCTCTTTACCATCACTAACAAGAGCTCTAGTAATTGGCCTATTTACTTGTCTAACTTCGGCGTATTTTGCGAGTTCTCCAGTTTCTGTACCACTTGGTACTAAAACTTGAACTTCTACACCTCTACTTTTAGCTTCCTTAATGCTTTCAATGTAGAATGAATTAATTTCATTAACGTCATGTGGTGTAGCCATAATTTTAACGTTTTGTTTTGACCTATTCAAAATAGTTGCGATGTGTGCGAACATATTATTTTTCTCTCTGACTAACCCAATTAGTTCAGGGAGTTCCATTACCATCTCACCTTTCTTGAAGATATCACCAAGTTCCTTTATGACTGCTGAACTCTTTAGGTCCTCTAAGTCGTCTTTGAAACTTTCTGAGGACATCTCATAATATCTCTTTAGATTATCAAGTCCTTGCTCGGGTGCAATAGACATATACTTTAAGGGTCTACCTTCACTTTTGACTACAACTAAACCCTTTTTACTTAAACTTTCTAAAATATCATAACTTCGAGAACGTGGTACACCTGCGGCTTCAGCTAATTCGCCAGCGGTAGCAACTCCATGACTCAAAAGAGCTAACCAAATCTGTGTTTCGTACAGATTAAGTCCAATAAAATGTTTGACACGGTCCACCACTTTTCTAGGAATTATCATTTTCATCACCACACGATAATTACAACACTCCTTCTTAGTATTTAAAAGTTGTTATCATCTAACTAAAAATATGCAATATTGAGCTTCTTTGCCATTTCTTATTGTATTTTGAGGGTATTTCTTCTTCAGGAGCCCGAGAAAACTCTTTTTCGTGCAAAAACTCACTTAATGGGGCACGACTGTTCTCTGGAAATTCTTTCGGGTAACCAATAGGTACCATTGCTAATGGAACTACTTTTTTTGGGGCTTTTATGATGGATTTTACGATGTCCCTATCGAACAAAAATACTGCACAAGTTCCAATTCCCATACTTCTTGCTGCCACTTGCATATTCTGCACTGCTGCAGATATTTCCATCATGGCAAATTCCTGTGGTTCGCGTTTTAGTGCAAATTCAATTCTTTCTAAGTTTGATGCCATAATAACAACTGCTGGGGCGTCAGCAATCCAACTTTGATCTGCAGCACCACTGAGTTTGACTTTAGTTGGACCATCTCTTACAATAATAAACTCCCAACTTTGAGCCCCAAGTGCGGTTTGTGCCCACCTTGAACAATCAAGAACTTCATAGAGTATCTTAAATGAAACTGGCTTGTTTAGATATTTTTTTACACACTTGCGTTTTCTTATGGCTTCTCTTGCTTCCACAGTGATAATGTGTCGATCTGAAATATATTGATAACTGTTTTAAGTTTAGGGTAAAATCTGTTTAGTGGAGTACCAACTTCTTGCTAAAACCTATAGTGACCTTGAATCTACGGCATCAATGTTAGCAAAAAAAGACATACTCTCAATCTTTCTAAAAAATACCCCAAAACAAATTTTAAAACGAATTTCATATCTTGTTACAGGTCAAGTTTTTCCAAGTTGGTCTCAAAAAGAACTCAATATGGCACATGGGTTAGCAATTCAAGCAATCTCACGAGTTACTGGTGCCACAAGGGAAGAAATTACTGAAGTACTAAAAAAAGAAGGTGATCTTGGCTCAGTTACTGCAATTTTATTAGAGTCCAGAAAACAATCCACTTTATTTTCTGAAAAACTAAGTTTTGAGAAAGTTTATACTTCATTTGAAAAAATTTCAAACTCTGAAGGACGCGGGAGTGTTGAGAAAAAGATTTCAATCTTGTCTGACCTACTTAGTAATGCGTCCCCAATTGAAGCTAAATATTTGGTTCGAACTGTTTTAGGCCAACTAAGAATTGGAGCTGGACATGGGACCATTAGGGATGCGATAGCTCAAGCATTTGGTGTTAGTAAACCCTTAGTTGAAAAAGCAATTTCAGTCTTAAATGACTTAGGTGAAGTTAGTGAACTTGCAACTAAAGGGGAATCAGCGCTTGTAGATATTAAATTAGTCCCGAGTAGGCCACTAAAAGTAATGTTGTATCCAAAGGCTGAAACTGTGGGTGAAGCACTTGAGAAAACAGGTGAAATAAGCCAAGCAGAATACAAATATGATGGTTTTAGAACTCAAATACATAAATTAGGAAAAAAAGTAATAATTTTTACAAGAAGACTCGAAGATGTTACGCATCAATTTCCAGATGTTGTAGATGCTGTACTAACTAGTGTAAAAGTGAATGAAGCCATATATGACAGTGAAACTGTTGGTGTTGACAAACACGGATTTATCCCGTTTCAAAAAATTAGTCAGAGAATAAGAAGAAAATACGATATTAAAAAAATTAGTAAAGAAATTCCAGTTGAGACCCACCTTTTTGATATTCTATACTTGGATGGAAAAAACCTAATTGATGAACCTTTGAGTACAAGACTTAAACTTCTAGAAAAATCATTTACTCCCTCAAAAAATCTAAAAATAGTAGATCATATGCAAGGTAATGCTAAAGAATTAGAAATTTTTTATCAAGAGGCCTTAGACAAAGGTGCTGAAGGACTAATGATAAAAAGTCTTGAATCGTCATACAAACCAGGTCAACGGGTTGGATTTGGATATAAATTAAAACCTAAAGCCGAGTCACTTGACTTAATTGTAGTTGGTGCTGAATGGGGGGAAGGTAAAAGGGCTAATTGGCTTAGTAGTTATATCTTAGCTGCAAGAAACGCGAACACAAATGAGTTACAAGAAATGGGTAGAATGGCAACTGGTATGACTGAAATTCAATTAGAAGAACTCACACAAGAACTAAAAAAATTAGTGATTAAAGATGGAAAAATTGTAAAAATTAAACCTAAAATTGTAATGGAAGTTGCTTATCAAGAAATTCAAAAAAGTACTAAGTATGCGAGTGGTTTTGCTTTGAGGTTTCCTCGATTAATTAGAGTAAGGGATGACCGGGGTGTTGATGATATTGATACAGTTAGTAGAATTAAATTTTTATATCAAAATCAATTTAAGAGACCTGATAATCAATAAGACTTGATGTATCAAACAACATGACAAATTTTCCAATTTCAAGCGACTTGGTTTTTTTACAATATGGACAAAGAGTTCCCACAAATTCCTCTTTTTTTCTCCCATCACTTTCAATACTTAAACCATCTAAAACGGCTTCAAACCCACAAATATTGGATAATTCAACTAAGTTTCCGCGTTTATTCACATCACTAATTATAATACATGAATTATTTAGTGATTCACTCCAAAGACAACCTACCTGATTATCCATTGCAGTTTTTTGTGCACTTTGAATTTCACTACAATATTTTAAATTTGGAAATATACAGTATGATTTTGCTAAACCCTTATTCACTAAATCTAGTCCAACTAAGTTATCACCATACACATGTCGTAAAAATCTTTTGTATTTGTCTTTATTAATAAAATCCCTTTCAAGTCTAAGTGTGGTCAAATTCAAATTTTTTAGATAGTTTTTTGATTCACTAAAACATCGCTCTCCTTTTTCTGGTGTGTTAATATTTAGTATTCTAACTCGACCAAGGGTTGTATCAATTGTATCTCCATCAATTACATAATTTAAGTCCGCTTCGACTAAAGGATAAACTAAAGCCAAAACTAAATACAGCAGTTTTATCAACTACCTCACTTCCATTCTTGTTGCAATTAAATTAAGTGAATCTTTTAGTGATTTAAGGCTTGATGGTGCTCTTGCTTCATAATCATTTATTCCAAATGCACCTTGTGTTTGAGGATTAAGTTCTGCAATAAAAGCAACATCTTGAGTTCCATCATACTCAGTTCCACCATCACTTTTGTCCCATATTAATCCAACTAACCAAGGTGACCCACTTGTGGCATTAATTACTGGGATATTTTCTAAGAGTATCCCATAAACAGTAAATGAACTAAAAGCGTCTGCGGTTCCGTTGTTATCTGAGTCATATGTTTTTTCTATATTGTCTGTGTAATTTTCAGTCCCCAGTGCTAAATCTAATTCACTTAAGTCATTGGACTCATTCATAGGCCACATATTAAAAAAGTCAACACCTGAATCATAATCTACAATAAAAACATTACCTTCTAAACTTTGTGGGGACCAAACGTAAACATTAGCACTTTCATTTGGTGCTGCTAGTCCTAATGTTCCTGTTGCGTTACCATAAAAATAAGACCATATTGGAACTGTTAAATTTGTAGTGTTCCAGTTATTGGTGTAGTCTTGGTCTAATACATTATCTGCAGGCCAAATACTTACATTTATTACGTGAGTTCCTTGGATGAAAGTGGTTTGTGTACTAACTGTTGTTAGACCAACAGATAAATTTAATTCAACTAAACCGTGTGAAGAACTCACTCCATTCGAATCTGTTGCATTAAACCACACAACTGTGTTGTTTGCGATTGTTGGCCCTAAATTGGTGATATTAGCTTCTATTATTACTTGGTCTTCTTCTGTTGGGCTGGTATTGTTTACTGCTACTACGCCAACTAAAAGATCTGCAGTATAGGTGGTACTATAACTAAATTGGTCAGTCACGTTTAGTAAACCACTCCAAGAGTCATTTACCCAAACCTGCCACTTTATGGTACAGTCAAATGTGTCATTCACTAATTTTGTAACATTTATCCACGATTCATTTGAACTTAAACTAATAAATGAATCATTCACAAAATCCCCTGTACAATTATCATATGAGAAAATATATCCAGAAAGACTTGAATAATCTTCCCAATAAACGTTGTGACTTACATATTCACCAAGGGTGGTATCATTAGTTGAATTACTGTACCATTTTGGTGGGTTTGTATCACTTTTTGTTAAGTATGTGAAAATTGATGTTGTATTCCAATTATCAAAAGAATCGTTAGTCCAGACTTGCCAGCTCACTTTAGTTCCGACTGTGTAATTTACAACTTTACTCACATTTACCCAGTATGAGGTTCCCCATGAAGTTGTCCAAGAATCATTAACTAATATACCCGTTCCATTGTCCCAACTAAACACATAACCTGAAATATTAACTTCGTCTTCAAGTCTTAATTTATGTGAAACAGCCCAACCCGCAAGTGTCTTATCAGTTGAGTTATCATACCAAGTTGGTGGTTGATTCTCTGTTGTAAGATATGAAAAACTATCAGTTTCATTCCAATTATTGGAAGTATCATTTAAGTAGAATTTCCATTGTATGGTGCAACCTACTGAATTATTGATTCCTTTATATGCCGCACTTACCTCTTGTGTTCCAATCAAAGGAGTCCATGAATCATTCACAAAATCCCCTGTACAATTATCATATGAGAAAATATACCCAGAAAGTCCACCATCATCACTCCAAGTAACTCCATGTTCAACTACTGCGCCTGCCACAGTTGAACTAGTGTAATTTGAATCCCACGCAGGAATAACATCGTCAGTTATACTAAAACAATTTACACTTTGAGTCATTGAATCATTAAGGTTTCCTGCTGTATCGTTTGCATTCACTTTCCAACAAGTGTATGTATTGCCGTATCCTTTAGTTTGTATTGTAAAATTAGAGTAATCTGCTAATGACTCTGAAAAATCAAAATAACTTTCATCAACCCACGAGCCAGTCTTATTAGTTGACAAAACTGAAATACCTAAACTACTTGAATCTTGCCAATAAACTGATGCTTTTACGAGTCCTGGGGCCTCAACACTTCCACTACTATTGTCAGTAATTAGGCTGTATATTGGGAATTCTGCATCACACTCTAAGGATATATCGCTTATAGTGGTCGTATTCTCAGTACTAGGATTATCTGTATCATTTGCCCACATAAACGAAAAATCAACGAGTGAATCAGAACTTGTACATTGCCAATCATAATACCATTCATTTCCAGTTCCTTGAATAAAACTATAGTTTAATCCGTTGATGGTTCCGTTTGCTGCACTGATTTGATCAGTTAAGTCAGTAATACTCAAATTAAATCTTGCAAATTGTTGATTCGCGAGTAGAGTATTATTAACTGAAAAATCTAAAAATTGTGGGTAATCTGAATCATAATTTACTTCTAAGTATGATGCATAAACTACACACTGTTCTGGTGGATTTACATCAGTTAAAAGACACCCTCCAAGTTCAATACTCATATTAGAATAATTTCCACTAGGTGTTGTCCAATTACAACTAGACCAACTTGAACTAGTACTAACACCTATTGCAGTGTTACATCTATTAGTTCCGTTTTGTTGTAAATAATAAGTAAATTCTGCATTACTGCCCGTTGAAGTATGTACCCATAGTGTTATGTAATTTGGAACTTTTGTGATGTTTGAAAATTTGAATTCAGATACAACATCATCTGCAGCATCTGATGCTAAAAAGTCTGATCCAGTTGCTGGGTTGGTTGGTTCTCTTACAGCATCATCAATGGCTTCATATCCTAAAAGATCGCCATCCACCCAATTAGTTGACATATTTTCCTTTGGGTCATAATACTTTACTGGGTCTGTAATATAATCAATCTCAACATAACTTGAAAAGACACCACCAATTGAAATTTCAAAATGTTTCGAAGGCCTTATTATATTATTTAAAAAAAACTTATAGTGACCTTCTTCTTCAACTTTAATGTGCCCAATTATTATATTTTCTTGTTTAAACAAAATAAATACGTCTCGATTTAATGGATTTTTAAGATACAAACTAATATCATCTCGTTTGGTAAGTTCTGTATAAAATTCTAAACTAAAACTGTCTCCTACAAATGCATCAACATTCACGTTATCTTGGTACCTTAGTTCTGAATATACGTCTTTAATTTGTCCCGAGATCATATAGGCTTTTTTAAGATCTTTTGAAGAATTTGCAAATGCTGGGGTCATGCTAACTAACAGTAAACCCAATAAAACTCTAACCCAAACCCGGCGCATTAGTTATTCTATAATTGTGATATTAAATTAGTTTCTTAGTATAAGGCGCCTTCTTTTGCCTCTGCCCGGAATATCCTCGTCTTTAATCATCTGAAGTTCAATTAACTCTTTGACATACTTTCTAAAGGTTCGCTCAGCCCCCTTACCGCCAATTTCTTTATATTTGGCAAATACTTCAACTGAACTTGCGCTGTTTTTTAATGCTCTAAGTGCCTCAATTACGACTTTGTGTTCTCCTTCTAGCTCCGTTTCTCTTTTTTCTTTCTTAGGATCTTGTATTACTTCAACCGACCTAACGTGATTAATATTTAATGAACTATTGGTTTTTCCTGCAATTCTTCCTGCTTTTAGCAATAGGTTTAATCCGTATCTCACATCTGAATTATTTTTATAGGCTAATCTTGCTGCGACTTTAACTGCAGTCTCATCAAAATTTTTAAATGAATATTTTGCCCTTTCTTTTAGGATATCAAAGAGTTCATCAACACTATATCTTCCAAAAGTTACAATTGAAGGTGCTAAAGAACTTTTTACTCTCGAATCAAAATGACGCATGGCATACTCTTCGTTTGAAATCATTACAATACCAATTGGAATATTAGCTCGACTTAAGACATAAAGTACGCTGTCATCAGTTAAGGCGTCAACTTCATCTAGTATTATGATTAGTTTTTCACCCACAACATTTTGAGCAAATTCATCAACAAGTTCGTCAACACTTCTTCCTTTTCTTGGGACTGGATATGAGAGTTGTCTGAGGATTTCGGTTAGTACTGCTACTTCAGTTCGTTGATACCAACAATTAATGTATATGCCTCTTGCACCTTCTTCTCTAAAACTTCGTATAATAAATTTAGCAACGGCAGTCTTACCAATTCCGGCAGATCCGTGAATAAAAAGATTAGTTGCTCGTCTATTATCTAAAATTGGTTTTAATGATTCAAAAACTTCACCCACTTCACCCTCTCTGTGCGGAAGCACTTCTGGTATAAAGTCCGGGTCAAGATATTCTTCTCTCACACTTAAAAGTTAACGGAGTATTTTATATGCTTTTTTTGGATGAGCTTTTCCATGTTTTAGGATACACATCTTTTTCAAGTATAACTCTATCAGTTGAAACTGCGTCTCCATCCCAGTCTTTGACTATAGCTTTAGAGTCTCGTAGTGCGTTGCCAAAGGATACAAGTTCACCATTTTGTGTAAAGACGGCAGTCATTTTACCCATTTTAACTGATTCTTCGCATTGTGCAACTCCATTAACACCAAGACTAGCACCATGTGTGATACTACTAACTGCACTGCTCTTTACATAGACTTTTGGCGTGCCATACAGACCTTCTTCGACGGGTCGTATTAGTTTTTTTAAGAACGATTCGTCTCCTTTTTCTTTATAGATTTCCCAACCTTCTTTTAGTTCATGGAGTGTGACTACTGTGTTTTCAGTAAAGGGACCCGCTTTAGTTCTTCTAAGTTCTTTCATATTAGCGCCGACTCCTAAAGCAACACCCATATCATGACATAATTTTCGAATATAAGTTCCGGCTTCAACTAAAGTCTTAAACAAAACTTGTCTGTCTTTAATTTCAAGTACTTCAAAATAATACACAGTTCTCTTCCTTGAGCGTCTTTTTACCGCACTTTTTGCTGGAGGCACTTGCATAATATCCCCTTCAAATTCCTTAATTACTTTCATCAACTTAGATTTTTTTACCTCACCGTGAAGATACATTACTCCAACATATTCTTTTGGTGACTTTAGCAGACCTTGTACTATTTTTGTGGAAGAATTAAGCATTATGGGGAGTACTCCTGTTACTCCTGGATCTAGTGTTCCTGAGTGACCTGCCTTTTTTGCACCAAGAATTTGTTTTACCCAGGCTGTCACTTGATGGCTTGTAGGTCCTGCTGGTTTGTCAAGTACAATTATACCCTTGTCTAATATTTCTTTTAGATCTCGTTCCCATGGGCTTTTTCCCCATTTTTTATGGTCTTCTAAGTCTCTTACTAACACCAAAACCTTTCTTTAACTAGTTTATATGAGCTATGAAACGAGCTTTTTCCCGCCGAGCGGGATTTTCAAAAAAGCTCGACCAAAACATGACAGAAAAACAAGGTAAAACCGCTCTAACTAGTTTATATGAGCTATGAAAAGGTCTGGTGTCTCAATTACATTATCACAATTTTTAACCCAAACCTCTGATTTTGGCAGTATGATGTGTTTTAGGCCTACATTTAGCTCATTACAGCTCTTTGGGGAGTAAAAAAACCACTCGGGTTCTGAGTATTCAAAAGTCGGACTTTTTGGGGTTGGGAGTCCCCTATATGCCAGATAATTTTGAGTAAAAAACATATCACTAGCCGCTTCAGGGGGGAATAATGTAGTAGTGTAGTTGCCGTCTAATTGGTCTAAATATTGGAAATTTTCACTAATTGTCCCAACCCAGGGCATGGGAACTATTAGTAGTATTGACGTTATGAGTGTTAGTTGTTTCCAAACTTTTTGACTCCTTCGTAAAAGTAGATACGAGAATGGTGGGACTAATGTTGTGATTATTATTTGATTCCACCCTGGTATATTCAAATTAAAAGGTAGACCAAAAATATATGCCATTGGAAAAACGACCGCGATAAAAACAGAAGGGAGTGAATACAAACCTTCTTTTCCTAACATAAAAATTGACATCAAAATTCCCATTGCAACTAATACAAGTGAAGTAAATATCCACCCAAAGCCTTGATTTAATAAAACTGCTTTTGCCATATCGTAGAGTATTTCAGATCTTGGTGTAATCCACCCTAATTTTCCAAGTGTTGGTGGGATGTATAAAGCAATCCACAATAAGGTGAAACTACCCCAGTACCAAAAATGTTTAGCGATTTTTTTACTAATTGATTTAAAAAATAAAAGTGGACCATAAAATACCATTGTGGGTAGGTGACTTGTAGTTCCAATCATAAAGAGTGTGGTTGTAATTAACTTATTTTTTCCTTTGTCAATATAAAACAATAAAATTAGGAATGCAAGATGTGCCATAAATTCGAGTAGTCTTCCCGTAGTCATAAATGACTGGATTGAGAGTGGAAATAAAATGGCAAGCAACATATACTTCTCATTACCTGGTGAAATTTTTTTAGTGACCCAATAACTTATGAGCAACATTAAAAAATAACTTAAAAAATATGCAAACTTAGGGGGTAATACAAAAGCTAAAAATAAGAATGGGATTAATGCGGGCGGAATAAAAACACGAACGGGGAGATTTCCTTGTTCTGCATAACTTGTTATTCCTTCCCTTGCGACTGCTACAAATTTATTTATGTGAAATGAATGGTCGATATGAAAAAAGTGAGATGGAAAATTATCACCTAGTCTTGAAAAATCAAGAGACACCATAAGAAGTGCAAACAAAATATAGACTTCTTTCCACCTTTTTCGTATTAACATATTAGAACCTCAAAATTCCAGTGTGAAGACCTAAGATATATGCTAAGTATCTTATTGGGAGTAATATGCCGGCTAGAAAGCCGGATACACTCGTTTTTTTAGTTAGTCCAATTATTGCACCTATGATAAATGGTAAAAATACTGAGCCTGGATAAATTAAAGATACGCCAAAATAAGAATATGCTAATAAAACTAAAAATGCAACTTTCTTTCCATAAGTTGTTTTAAAATTTAATCCAGCTTTACCGTCTCCATATCCATAAAGGAAAAATTGACGAAGCCATTTTTTTAGACTACTTCTCATTCCCCAAAATACAATGGCATCATCTGCTACAACAAATTTTGCACCTGCTTTTTCCATATTGGCATTAAAGAGTGTGTCTTCTCCTGTGTATAAATTTGTTGGGTAACCTTTCACTTTTTTCCACATTGATTTTTTAAAAAGTATACTTCTTGAACTTGGATTTTTATCTGTTGACCTTTTTACAAAAATTGATTGGATTTCTTCACTTAAATTTCTTGAGAGAGGTAAAAAATTTCCAGCTACAACGTCCCCTCCTTTATTTGTAAGATTCTTTAACCAATTTTTTTCTGCTATACATCCACCATCAATTGAAGCGATTAAATTATAGTTCGCGTTTTCAATTGCAATATTTCTTCCTTCTGCAATATTGGCTTTGTCTTTTTTTATGATTTTAAACTTAATTTTTTCCTTATTGAATTTAATTTTCCATTTTTGAAGCTTTTCAAAAGTCTGATCAGTTGATCCGCCGTCAACTATTATTACTTCATCTGGTTTGCGACTCTGAGTTAAAAGTGAACTCAATAATTTATCAACACCTTTCCCTTCATTTTTTAAGGTACTAATTACGCTAACCTTTTCTGACGCTTTTAGTTTAGATGAGTGTACCATATCCTACAAGTCTCCATTTACCTTCAACCCTTCTACTGATTACAAATCTGTCTTCTTTGTCAACACAAACTGGTTTTTTTAGTGTAATTGTAACTGTTTTTGCGGATCTTGTTACTGTACCCACAATGACTGTAGTATTAATATTGATGATTAGGGGTTCCCCTTCGCGTAAAGGTGTGACTTTAACTTGCTTTTCAGCTTCAAGTCCAACAACATGATCAAACAAATCAACGTTTAGTTCAACACTTTGAAGCATCTTAGGTAATTTACCGGGGTGACCAATTACGGCGCCAAGCATAGAATCTTTTTTGGTTAGATTTGGGTCAAGCTTAGTTCCAATTGCAATACTCCCTCCCGGACTTGCTGAATCTAATTTTTCATTTTCAGTTGCAAGGGATGTAATTTCTGTAGTAATAGGTATCCATTCCCCGTTATTTTCTAGTCCAGGTCTAATTTCAATAGTTTCTCCTACTGCGATTTTCCCTCTAACTAATCCACCACCAAAAACACCACCCTTTAAATTTTTGGCTTTAGTCCCTGGTTTGTTAATATCAAAACTTCTAACCACTAAAAACTTTGCATCTGCATTTGGATCTCTTTTTGGGGTTGGAATAAATTTTTCAATAGCCTCAACTAGTAAATCAACATTCACTCTATGAAGTGCTGAGACTGGAATTATGGGGGCCTTAATATCGTAAGTTTTTAGAAATGTTTGAATATCTTCATAATTTTTTTTAGCTTCTTCTTCTGTAACTGAATCAATTTTATTTTGAACAACTACGATGTGTTTAATGCCTGCAATTTTTGCTGCCATTGCATGTTCTTTGGTTTGGGCTCGTATACCCTCTTTTGCTGAAATTAAAAGAAGTGCACCATCCATTATTGAACTTGATGCTAACATAACTGCCATAAGTGCTTCGTGTCCTGGTGCATCAACAAAACTGACACATCTTTGGAGTTTTCCCTTTTTCTCTGCATTAAAGGTGTCGCCGTCTTTGTAAAAACAAGTATTTGCGTATCCTAATTTGATTGTGATTCCTTTCTTTAATTCTTCACTAAAAGTATCTGTCCACTTACCGCTTAGTGCTTGGGTTAAGGTGGTTTTACCGTGGTCGACATGACCAATCATACCAATATTTACTTCTGGCTTCACAATCTAAAAAGAATTTGGGTGTTTATAACGGTTTTATTCTGACTTCTTCTCTTCTGTACTACCAATAAGTTCTTCAAGTTTCTTAGTGCCAGCTTTTTTGACTTTAACATTAACTTGTGCTATATCTTCATCAATAACCTGACCCCTTACCATCTTTCGCTTTCTAATCCCTGCTTCTTTAGGTTTATATCCTGGGCCTACTGATAAAAGTAGTTTTTTTCTTACAGTTCCGCCTAATCCAGCCTTCATAGGAAAACCATCTTTGTCAGTTCCGCCTCTAATCACGAATTCGTAGCCAGGAAAGCCAAAATCGTCTCCTTTGACTACGTCTCCTATTTTTTTACCTTTAAGTTTAATTGATTGTTCAGAATTAAGACTAACTTGCTTAGTCATTTTATCATGGCCAATTACAAGCCTAGTATCTACCATAAGAGTTTCTCAGTTAAATGGTTTTTAAGTCTTACCACAAAAATTAGCCCTAAATGTCTAACATACCCCATCTTTTCTTTTCTTGGCGCTTAATTTGAACTATTTCGTTAATCATTTCCTTTTCTGAGGCATCAAGTAAATCTAGGTATTTGTTTAGTCCTTTGAATTCTTTTTCAGTTAAACTGACCCAAAGTTTATCACCTTCTTTAATTTGTCTGCCAACTGTAGGGCCATCAATACTAACAGCCAATTTTGCACCGACTTTTGCTTCCTTAACGGATTCACCTTGAACTTCAATTTGCTTAATATCCCCAACTATCATACCGTCTTCTTTCATAACTTCAACATTGTTTTTGAGGGTCCCACCAATTACTTCAACTCCAACTACTGCAGGACCACTATTTCTAAATACATATCCGGGTACAATCAAGAACTTAGAAGGTCTTGGGAGTTTGTTTAATTCATTCTTTCTCAAACTTTCTTTTTCATCTTCCACCCAAGTTTCATAGTCTTCAATAACACGATATATGATGTCACCTGTGATTGCCTTAACTTTTTTCTCGTCACAAAGCTGGGCTTCTTGATTCTTAATATTTAATCCAATAATAACTCCGTAAAAAGGATCAATACACTTAACTCGGTCAGCTTCCATAACATCACTTCTTGATATATCGCCAACGTGTGCGCGTCTAACTTTTATATTTCTTTCTTGGAGCATCTTAACTAAGGCTTCTAAAGTACCTAAAGTATCTGATTTAACAACAATTCCAACATCATCGGTTGAGAATTCAATACTTTGTCTTTCATCCTCAATAATTTTTACTGCTTCTTTTAGTCCTGAAGTATCAGCAACTAAAACTGAGCTCCCCGCAACTGCGTTTTCAAGTTGTGGTGCATGAATTCTTATCCCAGCTGCAGCATTAACTTCCTTAACTCTTAAAAATTTCTTTTCAGTCCTAATTTCCTTTAGAGCTTCAGGTTTCATAATACACTTAATTTTTGTGACAATGGCATTATCTGCACCACTAACAACAATAGTATCTCCTTCCTTTAATTTTCCGTCATATAAAATGATGTCAGCAACGGCTCCAAGGCCCTTTTGTTGCTTAATTTCTAATATATTTCCTTTAGTTTTTCCTGTGAGTTCAAGTTTTTTATCAAGATATTTTTGACTTAATCCTGCTAGTAAAGCTAAAACGTCAATGATACCTTCTCCAGTAAATCCACTAGTTGGTACTACTACTACTTGATTGGTGAAGTCCTCTATTCTGTCAATTCTCTCAGCATCAAATCCTAATTCTTGAAGTTTGTTTACAATCTCATATAATTTAGTTTCAATCTTGACTGTGCCTTGTGGTGATTGTTTTAGATTATTCAAAAAACTTCCTTCCTTACTTTGGTAATCAGGGAGTATGTCTACTTTATTTGCTGCTACAATGAAAGGTACTTTGTATTGTTTTAGTATCTCAATACTCTCAATAGTTTGAGGTTTTACTCCACTCATAATATCAATTACAAGAATTGCTAAGTCAGCAACACTTCCACCCCTTTTTCTAAGATTAGTAAATGCTGCGTGTCCTGGAGTATCAATAAACAAAAGTCCAGGAATCTTTAATTCAATTTTTAGTTTGTCTAACATATTTTTACAGAATTTTTTGATATAACTTGCTGGAATTTCAGTTGCTCCAATGTGTTGAGTTATTCCGCCTGCTTCTCCTTGTTGAACGCGAGACTGCCTAATATAATCTAAAAACTGGGTCTTACCATGATCAACATGACCCAAAACCGCTACAATAGGCTGTCTCATACGAATTTAGGCTTTTATTGATTTATAAGGTGTTTGATCTAATTATTAACACTTCTTAAACTTTTTAAGGTATTAGTGCGCTGTTAATTTATTGTGATTCGTCAACACTTTTATCCCTTAATTCTAAGTATAATTCTGCAGTATGCCACTTACTAAGCTGACCCTTTGTATCCCCAATTTGTACGTTTAGTCTCTTTCCGTTTTTTGAAATTGTATAAATTTTTCCATTAAGTTCAACTCTCCCGCCTAATTGTTTTACTTTATCAATTGCAGTTCGTGTAAGTCTTGAACCTAATTTTCTCATAGCATCATTAACTTGATAAGCCCGTCTATATGTACGTTTAATTTCATCTTGTCTTATGGGTCTCCATGCTTTCTCTTCTTGATCTCTAACTAATACGTTACCTTCCTTGTCTAGTTGATAGTGCAGTGGGCCATCTAGTGCAAGAGCCTTTCCTCCACCCCACCTCTCGTGTTCTTGAATACCTTCTTCTTCAATAGTCTTGACTATTGTATGCATCATAATTCTGTCGTTTACTTCATCAAGTCTATCATCAGGGAGGGGATTCCAATTTTTGCCTTCCCTATAATATACGACACCATTATCTCCTAATAGATATTTTTCGTCACTACTTACTTCAAAAATTCCACCAGTTTTTACTGGGTGTACTTCAACTGAAGTACCATATCTAGTTGTTAGACCTTTGAGTTCTCTTCTTTTTTGGGTTGGACTATCAACCTCTTCATCATTTTTTGGTGTTTCCGCCCTTCTGGATGGTGTTGAACTATTTGATAATCTTCGTAATTCATCTCTATTAACGGCTAACCATCTAAACCCTTTACCGTCATTAAGTTCTCCCCATCTGTATGCCATGCCTTTTTTATCCATTGCATAGTTATCATTTCCATATTTTATGGGGTAATAACCTCCAGGACCTTCCTCTACCTCTGCTTGATCAATTATTTGATTGATTAACTCGTTCCTATTGTCTATTACCGGGTCTGCATTTGGTGTGCTTTCTTGTTGTCCTACAACATTTAGATTAAGTCCAAGTTCCTCATTAATTCTTTCTTGTAGGTTTATTGCAGACTCTTCTGAAAAGCGTTTAGCAAACTCTTCAATCTGGCGTTTTGCTCTTTTCTTTGTTTTCCCTTGAGTGCGTTTCCAATCCTCTCTTTTGAATGGATACTTTAAGAATTTCAATACATTATCTATTGATTTTTCTTCGTCAGAAAGAACTACACCTTCAACTTCTTCTGGTTCTTGTTTTTCAGGTGGTGCTGGTTCTTTTTCATGTTCGGGTGTGGGATCGTCATCAACTCTGGGTATTTGATCTATTTTTTCTGGTAGTGCTGGCTCTTCTTTGTCTGGCGATTCTGGTATTTCGTCGTCTGGATGTGAACCCGCTTTTTCAGGAAGTAATAACGGTGGTTTCCCTGGTGGCAATGCTAGCTGTCTGGGAGTTTTCCTTGGTGGTGCTGGTTTCTTTTCCTCT
The DNA here is from genome assembly GCA_018220935.1 of Candidatus Altarchaeota archaeon. Lineage (GTDB taxonomy): Archaea > SpSt-1190 > SpSt-1190 > SpSt-1190 > SpSt-1190 > JAAOXX01. Next base: position 20,436 of record JAAOXU010000002.1, read on the forward strand.
AGTGAAGCCGCTTTTTCAGGAATTAATACTGGGTCGGGAGTTGATGATGGCCCTATTAGTCTAGGTATTCTATCTGTGGGTGGTGTTGGCGTTCTCCTAGGTGTTAACCCCCTTCGTCTGGGTGTAGGTCGCCCTCCTTGACCTTCAGGATCATCACCAATTTCTGGTAAATCACCACCGCCATCTTGCAATCCTGGGGGTCTTCCCCTACGAGTTGCGTGTGCTTGAGTTCTTGGATCATTTCCCACTTCTCTTCCTTTATGATCTGTTAAATCTTCCATTATCTCATTTCCCATCTGGACAGTTCCTCTGACAATTTGACGATCTCTATCTAAACTGTCTTGACTTACTCTGTCAATTCTTTCTTGAGTTTTTATGTGTCGCGCTTTCCCTACTCTGTGAACTTTACCAATCTGACCCCTCAAATTTTTACTGACGTTTGTGTTTTTAGTTAGCCGTTTATCCACACCAACTAACTGATCTGCAACATCATTAAAACCCATTGCTGTATCTTCTTGATTAGTTACTACTTCTTGTTTGACTTTATCTATGCTTCTTTGAATTCTACCGTCTCTGACTTTAGAGGATTTATGAACTTTACCAATCTGACCTTGTAAATTACTTGCAACGTTTCGTATTTTAGTTCGAGTTTTTTGTTCACCTTGAGTTCTTTTTCTAACTTCACTACTTAAAGTACCTATAATATTTGCGTCAGTTTCTGTACTTTCTCGTTCAACTCGTTCAACTTCTTGACCCAAATGAAAGAGGTCCGCATTAATGTCTTGTGGTGCTCCTTCTTGAAATAGTGCATCAATTGGATCTCTGATGTGATTGGCAGTTCCACTTTTATCAAAAGTTGCTACCCCTGTCATCTCACCATATTTAACCCACTTTTTACCTGTTGGTGTTGAGACTTCAAAATAAACTTTACCAGCTCTTGCAGCAAATTTATGGTCTACACCACCCCTTCTAAGTTTCATAGTTTGCCACACGCTTGGATTTAATACAGAAGTTGATGCAAACTCATGAGTGATTGCTATTTCTGCATTTCCTGGGGTTGTGGCGGTTGAATTATCCCACCTTCCAAATTCAAAGAATCCGTTGTTTCCTACACCAATTAGATGGTTTTTTAGTCCTCCTATCATTTCAGTTACCCCTGCTTGAGATTCCTCAAAAACTCTTAGTTTTCCACCTTCTCTTGTAACAAATCGTCTATTTCCTGATGTTGAATCTGTAATTCTTCTAACTTGAAGTTCTTTTTTAGCCCCTAACGCGTCAGTATATTCGTATTTTAAGAGCTGGCCTTCTGAGACTGTATCTACATGCGTATTTATTTCGTTTCTAATATTATGGCTGTCTCGTCTTAAACCTGTATTTGAATCAATTACTTCACCTAGGTGCATACGAGAAATTACTTCTGGTGCTGCAGAACCTGCTGGTGGATCTAACTCAAATGATTCACTAAAATCTCTTAAATTTTGCATATTCTCAGTATTAGTTCCAGGAATTCGTGAAATCTCTTCTGTTTTAGTTTTCATTTGGGATAAAACTGCACTCATACCACTTCCCGTTACACTTCCTCTCTTATTAGTTCCTTCTTGACTATAATTGTAAAATGCTCTGGCTGAGGTGTCACCTTCCCCAGATGTACTAATAAAAGTCTCACCGCGTGATGACGCGGTATACATTTCTCTTCCATCTGCTTGAATTGAAATAACTTGTTTATCCCCAACTTTGACAAATGATATCTTTTTGTTTGGGTCTGTTGATCTCTCATATTCTCTTACTTTTTCTAACATTTCTTCTCTCTCTTCACTCCAGCCGTCCCCTAATGCGTCTGGGTCGTTTTCATCTATACTAAGCTTTTGTAATAAATTTTCTCTTATCTCTTCTGGGGTTCTAGTACCCATCACTAAAGATTCTTCAGTAGTTATATTCCCAGGTGAATATCCTTCAGTTTCTGCCGTTACAACTCTTTGATAAAATTCATTAAATCCACCTTCAGATAATCCAGCTACACTTCTATTTGTTACGTCTGGAGTTCTAACATTACTTACTTCCATGTTATTTTGTTTTAACTGAATTAGTACGTCTGTTATTTTTGCCGCTTCAAAAGTTCCTCTTTCTGTTATTGCTTTAACCCCTGCCCTTGTTTTTTCAAAAACTATTGGTACTGGATCTCTTGAAGCTGTGCTAGTTGCAAGCATTAATCTTACACCTTTTGATGTTGATAATGTTGTGTTTATTGACGCTGTTAGGGTGCGTAAACCTTTATCAATAACAATTCCAGATGTGTTAATGGCCGCAGCATGACTTTTAGACATTTGAGCCAGTCGTTGGAATTCCTTTTCGTCAACTTTAATTTTTCCTGAACCTGGTGCACCACTTGTTTCAATTTCTACAACACGTTTTGTTCCACCAAATAATTTTCTAAATCTACTCCCTCCTATTTTTTCTTCAAAGATTTTAACGCTAGCATTACCAAAATTAATTGTTTTTCCTGTTTGTCCTGCACGTCTCACGAAATTTGTTAGTTCTCTTCCACTAAGGTTTGAGAGTGAAACTGTTCTATTATCAAACGTAAAATCACCACTTGCTAAATGGCGGAGTGTGTTACCAATACCCCTTCCGTCTTCTGTTTTTATAGTTGTAGTTGTTTTACCATCACTTACTTCAAAAACTTCGTCTGCCGTCTTTTTGATTTGTAAAGCTCTACCTCTATTATCTACAAACCTTATGATGTCATCATTTGCCATGATTTCTATTTGATTGATTGTACGTGAAGTATAAGTTGGTAATAGTGACACCTCATCAGTTATTGCATCAATATTCTTTGTAATATTATCTCTACTGAATTTTCCAGTTGTGCTGTCATAAAACTGAACTCCTGTTGCGGGTAAAAATTCCTGTGAAATTCCCGCTAAAATATTTCGTGTGGCTGCTTTAGTTGGGTCCGCTAAAACTTTCTTTATTTCTGCCCTATCATCTGCACTTAATTTTCCTTTAGATAATGAATCAGTTAGTGGTATGGGTGTTGCATTCCAGTTACCTGTTGTTACATCCTTTTTCATGGCAAATTGAGTGTTTCCTATTTTAAACACACTTCCATAAGTTGCGTGTTTACCCATATATTTTGCGCCAGTAATGCCTTTTGTTATAGTACCATCACTATTCATGCTGGTTGCAAGAAGTGAACGTGTACTTGTTGTTCCTTGTCCTGCGTGAAAAGTGTCTGCAATAAAAGCTCCTAAATTTTCAAGTGGACCGTTAAGTGTTCTAACTTCACCGGTATCCTTATTATGTACGATGTGTTGATTTCCAAAACTTGCAATTGTATAATCAGTTTTTGTTCTAGCATTGTCTTCTGCTGTGTGTGTTGCTTCACTAATTGATGTATTGGCGTCTTTTGATAACCTTGCTGCTTTAGCGGTGGCAGGAACAATAACGTCAACTGAACCTGTCGCATCTCTTCGTACCTTTGCTAACCTTCCTGTAGTCTTTTTTGTAGCAGCAATTGTATTACTTCCAACTGCAGCGGCAGTTTCATCAACTAAGTTACTGAGCTCTTTAGACATGGCCTCAAAATCCCCACCTTTCATAAGGGCGGAAACATCGCCATCTGAAAGATTAAATGCCGCAGCAAGATTCATCTTGTAAGCCATTGCAAATAATTTACTCGACACAAACATAGAGACTGCAACTAAACTGTGAACTACCCAGTCAAACCATATGGTGTATAAAAACAAAACGCCAAAGAGCATAAGTGATGCTGCACCTGAAAGATCAAAAATACTAGATAGTCCTAGTGATTCAATTAACCCATTGTTAATTGTGGTGACAATAAAAGTCATAATAAAAAGACTTCCCATCCATCTTGAGGCACTCTTAACAAAAGTATTACCTATGAAAAAGAAAATAGCCATAGTAACCATGAATATGACAAGAAGTGCTTGCCAACCTAGTCCTGCTAAAATACCCATCGATATCAAAACGAGTGACATGAAGGCTCCTAAAATCATTATTGTACCTGTAAGGGATACTTCTTCTGGAATGAAAAATAAAAAGTAGATGTATTTTAGATATGACGGAAAAACAGTCATTACAAAAGGATACATCCTCCTACCTAAAATTTGAATACTTCTCCAAAGCCAAACACTGAGTAACATTATACTCATAACATTTGCAATCCACGGGGGGAAGTGTATTATTGGATATAAAATTATTTCTAAAATACCACCAAATGTACCTAAATTACTCCCGCCTATAAAATTGGTAATTAAATCACTAAGAAGTGTGAAAATATCAAATGCAGATAATACATTAAAAACAGTCATTAAGCTAACTATGATGAGAAGAAATGGTAAAAAATCCCTAAACCAACTAAAATAATCTATGAGTAAGTAAAGACCAACCATATCAAACTTATTTACTTCATTTTTTATCGCACCTGAAACTTCCTTCATAACGGCTGAATATTCGTCTTCTAATTCTGCCCTCCTTCCTGTGTCTGCTTCTTTATAGTCTTCAAGAATTCGGTTTAATTTACTCTCAAATGCCCCTAGTGTATCAAGACCGGACAACCACTCAGTCCACATTTGACCTAGTGAAAAAGCCTTTAGCTCTTCATATGAAAATGGTTTACTGTCAATTTGTTCTCTTTCAGCCATTTTTTAACTTCCTCCCCTCTTTTGCCAACGTTTCCAAAATTTCCAGACTGATTCTTCATCTGCAGTGCCTTCGATGTCGTCATACTTAATTTTGTTTGGATCTGTGGCTTTTATCACGATTACAAATAATGCAAGAAACATAATCAGAGCAACCATTATTTGTGATTCTGGAATATTAGTTGTAACATAAGTTTCACTTGTTTCATTATACTCTCTAATTCCAGTCGGGAAACCAAAGAGTTGTGTCCACATAAGATATCCTATGACCTCAGTTGTTTCAAGTTCAAGTACTAATTCATCCGTTCCTTCGGGGACTAATGATTCTGCAACTCCGGTCACAAAGTCTCCTGTTGGACCTGCTGATGAGCGTAAGTTTCCAAATAATTCACCTAACATTGGATTCCCCACACTTATTGTATCTTGAAACTCTGGTGTGGTTTGCATGAAAATAAAGTAAGCTGGCATTGTAACTGCAATTAAAACCATTAAAATTATGACGATAAGAAAAATTACGTTGGTCCCGTCTTTTATGGCGTCCATTGGACTTGAATCTGGTCCACCAATCTTTTTTATTCTAGCACCCATTAGTAAGAAAAGCCCGATCATCAGGGATTTTATGACTACTAAATAGACTCCCGTTGCAATAACATCCATCTCTGGATACGGAGCACCATAACCTGGTATAATGAAACTGAAAACATTACCACTAAGTATCATTGGGATTAGAAAATCAACAATTAAGAATGCAAAAAATGCACCCCAAATATTAAATTCAATAAAATTCAGCTCTTTTCCACTTCGCCTCAAAAATACGAGTAGGAGAATAACTTCTATTGCACAAATCATTAAAAGTAATCCTGTGGGGTTCTCAAGACCTAAAAGGTTCCAACCAAAGCCAGGATCTTGGAGCATAAAAATTAAGCTTAAAGTTAGTAGTGAGAGAGAATATCCCATAACCATTACCCCTGCTGTTGCTCTGACTTCTGCAGCTTGTTTATTTGCGTTCTTTTTAGACCTTGCAGTGGACAAAATTGCAGGGAGTAACATGATAATACCCATAAAAAGAAAAATATCAACAAAGAGGGGTTTTTCTACTCCGGCACTCATTGATTCGAGTAAAAAAATAAATCCAAATCCCAAAAATGCAGTACCAAAAATCAAGTAGGTTACGCTGCTTTTTACACCTTTCTTAATGAGACCTCTAACTTTTTTAAACAGCGTCCCTATCCCACTAAAAACAGATCCTCCAACCATCACTTATACCTCTAAAAGCATTAAAGCAACCAGCTTATTACCTTTTTGATGAACAAGGAAGCTCCGTTGCGCATTGGAATTATCCTGATGATTATACTCTTTTCAGTTATGATTGCGCTTCAACGGGGCAGTGATAGTGATAATATTACGTATGAGGAGCGAGTAAAAGAAGATATTTTTGGTTCAGAAACTAAGGAAGGTTTTCTCCCCGCTCTACCTTTTGATATACGAGCTGTTATGAGTAAAGCAGGGCTTTCAAACAAAACGTTTTGTCCTTTCATTAATCCTTATATGTCTCAATTATTTGCTGCAGGGAGCTTAGAAGTGTCTAAAAATTATGGTAATCCATTGTATCATGCTTTACTTTATTCAATGAATAAAGAGCCACAACTCTGTGCGGATGATTGTAATAGGGCTCACCCTCCAATCGTTGTTGACTGTGAACCTGATGATAGGGCTTGTTTTGGGATATATCGAGCAGAAGACCAGATGCGTCAAGAAAACTTTCAAACTTGTGTTAATGACTGTATAGGAACTGAAGCAACTTGTGAGACTGCAATTTTAGCTGAATATGATTATGAGAATGAAAACTATGTGCTCTCTTGTGGTGACTATTCTCGAACTCTTGAAATTGATGAACTTGCAGATGGATTAAACCGATCAATTGCGTATTTAGGTTCAATTGGTCTTTCTGACTATGGGCTTTCGGTAAATGATAAGATTGCGGGTTGGCAATGTTTTGTTTTCTTTGGTATAATTCCATTTTTTGCTATGTACTTTTTCTTAATGGATATAATGGGTTTTACTATGTTCTCACGAAAACTTAAAATTCTCCTTACTATTTTTGGATCTGTTTTAGCTATAATGTCTGGTACTTTTGCAAAATTCATCTGGCAACTTTCCTACATTGCAGCTTTAGGTGTTCAAGGAACTTTTCTTTTAGTTATGGTATTTTTGAGTTTCATATCCCTAATCATGAGTTGGATTGGTTCAATTGGGGCTGCTAGTGGAGATGCTTCAAGAAGGTCTGCTGAACTCAGTTTAGGTATGGCAGAAAAATACACTTTTCAGGCCCTTGGCAGGGCCGTTCAACACGATAACAAGAAGAATTAGCAATGCATATAACTTAGTAATGACATGCCCTTCTAATGAGAGGCAACTCAAAAGACACCATTTGGCTTTTTATGGGAGTTTTACTCCTCTTCATGATTATGGCGTCTTTTTCTCCTGGTTCTCAGATTGGCAGTGCCTTTTTGAACTTTAGGGGGTCTATTGAAAAAGTGTTTGGTGGGGGCGTTGGATATTGTCCTTTCATCAATCCCTATGCTATGGCAATCTATTCAGCAGGGGAACTCTACATTACAGGGGGTCATGCGTTGTGTGATCCTGTTGAGTATACTTTAAATAAAGAGGATGCAGCAAACTTCCCTGCGGCTAATTTCCCACATGGTGATGCTACGTGTCAAAAAGATTATTCGATTAAAATTGGGTCGGGGGGACAATTTGTTGAAGATGGAGTTATTGCGGAAGGAGATTTTGATGAACTAGATAATCTACTTCTTGTAACTTGTATTGATTGTAATACTGTTGGTGTAGATACTGATACTGTGCTTCGTAGTGATATATTTTTCCAACACTTTGCTGATTACCAGATTGATCCAGCATTAGAGGGCTTAATTGAACCAGATAACAAAATTGCAATCCAGCTTCTAACAGAAAAGAGGCCAGCATGGCAATGCTTTTTCATCTTTGGTTTACTACCTTTCTTTGTAACATTTTACTTACTAAATGATATTTTGATGTTTGCATATCTTAGGACAAACACGAGAAGACTAATTGCAATCTTTGCATCCTTACTTGCAATCCTAACGGGCTCATTTGCAAATATTCTAGTTGCAGTAGCAAGCTTTGTTGGACTATCAGTTGGTCAAAGCTTCTTAATGGCAATATTTTCACTAGCAATCCTATCAGTATTCTTAGGACAATTAACAGTTACAGCCGGAGTTGCTAAGACTACAGTTGATGCAGTTCAAAAGGCAGTTACTGGTGCACTTGTCCTAACTAATGTTGCTGGAGCAACTAATCCTGGTGCGAAAAAGGAGTAGTTAAGTTATGAGGTGGGTTCTTTTATTTTTGGTTTTGGGTATGACTTACACTGGTGCGTATGCCCAAGGTTCATATGAGGAGGATGACACTATTAACCTTGAATTGGGTGGACTTGATTTGAGTGAAATGCTAACGTCTTTGACCAATTCTTTAAAAAATGTTAATCTTATCCCTGATTTATCTTCATCTTGTAAGGAGCACGAAGCTTGTGGTTCTGATGAATGTCCACCTAAAGTTTGTGAAATAAATAGTCAGTGTTCTAGTGATTCAACTTGTGTTGGTAATAGTTGTTTAATTAGTGACTGCAACCCACTTAGTCAAGACAAGACTCGTGCATATTTTATGATACTTCTTTTGTTGTTTATGGCCTTTAGTATTGTAATTGGATTATCAAATATGCCTTCATCAATTTTTTCATTTTTCATTACGAGTTTTCTTTTCAATAATATTCCATCACTTTTTGAAGTAGCAGCCGCACAAGGATTATTTGAGTATGTATTCTCTGCACTTTTCATATTTTTATGGACTGATTATATCTTACAGTACATGTGGGCAATAAGTCCAATGACTCGTTTGTTCTTAGAGGCCTCAGTTACTTTGATTGCATTATTTTTCATGAGCATTGGGGCAGTTTACGAGAGAATTGCCTGGATGCTTGAATTTTTCTTAGGAACAGTTGGATTTATTATGTTCATGTTCTTCATGTTAGGAATGCACTTCTTTAATGCCTTTATCAGTTTGACTAACGTTAAGGCTGCAAGAAATTTAAGGAAGGGTGGAAGTGTTGCAGTGCAAAACGTTGATAAGGATGTGGAGCGAAAAGTAATTGCGGAAGGGGGAGATAGGTAATGGATTTAACTGCATTAATTCAAGCGGCTCTTGCATTTTTTTATCTTATGCTTACAATTGAAACTTTAGTATCCTCAACTAAGAACTTTTTAGCTAAACAACTCCCCTTTGAAGGGAGAATCCTGTTTTTGGCCTATTCTCACATGGTCTATTTTGGTGGGTTTAGTTCAATGGGCCTTCGTATGTTTGAGAATATTTCAATCCTTGATTTTTTACTAAATCGACCTATTGTAATTGCATATGACTGGATAAACGCATTTACTGTAAGTTTTTTTGGTCTCTCTTTTAAGACCAATCCATTTTTCATGTTCACATATTTAATTCCAATATTTTTTGTGTATAATTTTGTCGAATACTGGTTTAGATATGGATTCTCAGACAAAAGAATCTCAAAATTAATTTCTTTTGCTGCTGTAATCTTGTATATTTCTTCAAATAATTCTTTAGGTTTAATTGACCAATTTACTACCCCCTATGCGGGTCTTTTTGCGGCCCTAATTGCCGGGGGTGGTATTTTTGGTATGATAAACATGCTGATAAGTCTAATTAATGTAATTCCCATTTTTAATCTCACACCCCTTCAAAATTCAATTTCGTCAATAATTTCATACACACTTCCAATGGTTGGTGTTATTCAAACTGATAGTGGTGCTGAGGCTTCATGGTTATTGAATATTTTTGGTCCAGATTTAGCCCCTTTCATTGCTCTTATTGCAATAGCTGCCGTCTTAGCCGTTGTTATTTTTGTTGTTTATACAATGTATAAATACTTAATTTGGAAAATGACTTCAGATGCTGCTGAGGGTAAGTTACTAAAAACTTTACAATCCAGTGGAACATATATTTCTCTTTCATATATTATCTTTGGTGCTGGGTTTACACTAATGCTTTTGTTACTGAATGTAATTGGACTTGGTAAGGGATTTACTCTTGATACCAATGCGTTAATTCAGATACCGTTGGGAACTTTTAGTTTTGTTTTAAGTTTTATTTTAATTGCATTATTTTCAGAAGTCTTAGTTTTTGCTGCGATGCTTGTACTCTTTAACAATATGAAGTATGTGTTTAAGGGACGAGCTAGTTCTGGTGGTGGGGGTGGCAGTGGAGCAAACCCTACTGAAACAACTGAGGCTTCCGGACCAACACAAGAAGAAATTGATGCTGATCGAGAAAGATTAATTGGTATTGAAACTGATTAAAGATAATCGTTTTATACTCATTAATGGTATTCCTCTGTGCTTAAATTTGTAAATAGGGAAGCAGAACTTTGGCAGCTAAAGAATATTTTAGGTTCGGCGCCAAATTCAGTTTTATTTGTATATGGTCCAAAATCATCTGGAAAAAGTACTTTGATGATGAAAATTTCTAAGATGTACCCTGGTGATATTTTGTTTTATGATTTTAGGGCACGAAGTCCTTCTGAAGTTCACCGCGTTCTTGCTAATCAAAAACCTAGCTTTGGAACTCGTATGAGAAATTACCTTAGAAGAAAAGTTCAAAAAGACAATATCTATGATGGCATTGAACTTACTGAAGCTCAATTACAACAAATGGCTAGAGGTAAGGTTGACGCTTTTGCACCCTTAATTAATAAACTAAAAAAATACAAGAATCCAGTTTTAGTACTTGATGAGATCCAAAACCTAGTACACTCTGGGTTAGATGGTCAAGAGCTAGCACAACTTATGAATTTTTTAATTACAATTACAAAACGTCTTCACTTAGCACACGTAATTATTGTAACTAGTGATTGTCTTTTCATTGATGAGATTGCAAAGAAAGCTGCAATGGAGGAGGCTGCTGAATACCTATATGTTGGTGATTTACCCAAAAGCAGTGTTATTGAGTGGATGAAAGACGAAGGTATGAGTCAGGCTATGGCAGCAAAGACGTACAGTTTAGTTGGTGGTAGGCCATATGATTTGTGGGTAATAGTCAACCATTTTCGTGCAACTAATGATATTAATGTCATTGAAACTATGGTTAGACGAAAATCTTCAAGGGTAAAATTGACTCTAAAGTCTGTTGGTGCCCAAGAACTGCGGTTTATTCGAAAACTTGCAAAGGGTCCGCTCTCAATTACAGATATATCAAAAAAAGTTATGGAATGGGCAATTGATAACGAAATTGCCTTTTTTGATCCTGTTAATGGGGAAGTTTATGCTTTGAGTAAAAGTATGCAGGAAGCCTTGAAAAAAGTATAGTTGTTGCGTCTAAACGTTTTTAACTTCGTAAAACTCATAGTTCTGTGGAAAAAACTGTAATTACTGCCGCCTTACCATATGCAAATGGTGAGTTACACTTAGGTCACATCAAAAGTACCTATTTGCCTGCGGATATTTACACAAAATTTCTAAAATTTATTGGTTTACCTGCTATTTACTTATGTGCAAATGATGAGCACGGCACCCCTATTTTACTAAAATCTGATGATGAAAAGATAGCTCCCGAAGAATACATTAAACAATGGAGAACTAGACACTTAAACGATCTTAATTTTGTTTTGATTGATTTTGATAAATTTTATGCAACACACAGTCCTGAACACCTCAGTTTAACTCAAGAAATTTATAATAAACTAAAAAAAGCAGGTCACATAAAACGAGGAAAGGTAAAACAATACTGGGATTCAATTGAGAATACGCCACTGCCCGATAGATATGTAATAGGAACCTGTCCGCACTGTGATGCACTTGAGCAATATGGTGATCAATGTGAAAAATGCGCGAAAGTCTTTGTGGGTGGGGAACTAAAAAACCCAGTTGCAAAGAGAACTGGTAATAAAGCTGAAGTTCGTGAAGGTGAACATGTATTTTTTAAATTAAGTACTTTTAGTGATAAACTAAAAAAATTTGTTGAAGAAATTGAGGCCCCACAAGATGTCAAGAATTTTGTTTTAGGCTGGGTAAAAGATGGCTTACAGGACTGGGATATTGAACGAGATATTAAATGGGGTATAGATGTTCCAGATTCAAATGGCGTCTTTTATGTTTGGTTTGATGCGCCAATTGGGTATTATAGTACACTAAAAAAATGGTGTATTGATAATAATGAGAATTTCAAAGACTGGTGGAACGGCAAGGTTGTTCACTTTATTGGTAAAGATATAGCGTATCATCATTTCTTATTCTGGCCTGCTATGCTAATGGGTGCGGGTCTAAACGTGCCGAGTTCGATTCCAACGCGAGGTCACCTCACATTAGAGAACAAAAAATTTTCTAAGAGCCGTAATTGGTATATCTCAATAAAAGATTGGAAAGATAATGGACTTGATCCAGAATACTTGAGGTTTTACATGACATATACTACGCCTCTAGGTTCAAGGGATAGTGATTTTTCAACTACTGAATTCCAAAAAACAGTAAATGAAGAGCTCGTAAATAACTTTGGTAACTTACTTCAAAGACTCTTAAAATTTGTAGAGCGCTTTGACTCTAAGCTTACAGAAAAGCCAGGAGAAGTATTTGATAAAGTACAAGCTTCACTAACTTTATTTGAAGAGTTAATGAAGGCTGGTGAATTATCAAAAGCACTACAACTCGTATCAAAACACACTCACAAACTTAATGTATATTTTCAAGGGAAAGAACCTTGGAAAAACGAGAGTGAAGCCCCAAGTGTAATTGCAAATATTGCAAGTTCATTAAAATTAATTAACATGATGCTCTACCCCTTCTTACCGAAAAAAACTAAGCAAGTTGCAGAACTACTAAATGTGAAATTAGAGTGGGATAATTCACCTCTACCAATTGGTCACAAACTAAAACCTGCAAAAATTCTTTTCCCAAAAGTTGATGATACAGTCTCAAAAAAACTAAAATCAATATACAACGCATAAATACCTTGTATAAATGCAAGGTATAAATGCGACCTCGTCTTTTTTCTCTATGACTAGTTTTACAGTCACTGGATACGGAGTGATCGTTAAAGGTGCTGAGGTTCTTTTAATTGAGCGAAAAAAGCCACCTGTTTGGGAGTTTCCTGGTGGGGGACTAAAAAAGGGAGAATCTATCCGGGATTGTATTTCACGAGAAGTGTTTGAAGAGGTTGATATAAAAATTAAGCCAGGTTTATTGATCCCTGTGATTGAAATTGAAGGCCATATTTCTGTTTTTGGTTTGTGTGATTACAAAGATGGGAATGTGGTAATTGACAAAAACACTCATAATAATTTCAAGTGGGTTAGACTAAAGGAAGTTCCAAACGTAATAAATGGGCTTTCCATTGCTAGGTCTGTAAAAAGTTTTTTGGGCGAAGTTGTTAATTATTAAGAAAATAAAAGTCCCGCGGGCCGGATTTGAACCGGCAACAAGACGGTTTCTGATCGAGGGCTACTTTTCTCACCCCGCTAAGCGAGGGATTATCCCGTATTTCGGGTCCGTATGAGCATGCTCATCGGCTACAGCCGCCTGCTCTACCAGGTTGAGCTACCGCGGGTCCATCCCGCAACGCGGGATCCAATAAGACTGTTTACTTTTTAGTTTAAAACACTTGCCTGTCCTTTACTAACGGATAAACTACTAGTGGTATAATTATTAGTAAACCAAGTAGTGCAATTGCCGTTGAAAGTGTATTGTATGACGCTTTTAGCTGAATTGGACACGGGTCTGCTTCAGTCTTTGGAATACAAACACCATCAACAATTTGTTCAATTATTCTAGTTCTGTTTCCTCTAATACACTCCGTCCATTCACTTGGTTCATTACAGAATTTGGCTTCCCTAACTATTCCGATTACAAGATCCCCTAATTCAGTAATTTCAATTCTCACTAAGAATTTATTTGAGTCTTCACTTTGTTTAATCTTATCAATATTTTTCCACTTTCCACTATCATTCATGAAAATACGAATTTCTGAATAGCTAGCGTCCTTTATTTCAAGCCAAGTTTTTGGAATTGCAAACACAACTTGCATATTTGGAATGTATCCGTCTTTAAAGGCAGTATAATACCTATAAACTTCAATTTTTGAAGGCACGTCTAAAATATCAACTTGCTCGAGTCTTACACGTCCTTTAGGTCCACCAACTACTCTCACTGAATTTAATGAACCATTTACTTCAAACAAGAAATCACCAACATCTGTAATATTAACATCAAATGGGTTGTAACTAACATCAAAATCACTAGCAAAAACTAGTCCCAGTAAAAAAACTAGAATTAATTTCTTCATGTTTTAGTATGTAGTATCAGCTTAAATTTTTTCTTGATACGTGAGTTGCCAAAAAACTGCCCCTAATATGAAACCAAACCAAAGAGTCGTAAATCGAATTAACATCGTAACTGAAGTTGCAATTTTTCTACTAATATTAAAGACGACTAAAGTGCCAACCATTCCAGCTTCGGCCGCTCCAAGCCCCCCTGGAAGCATTGTTATATTACCTAAAATTAGGCTTGCTGAGAATGCAAAAATACTTTCAACCATAGTAATACTACCTCCAAAATACAGTACTGCTAGATAAATTTGGATGGCTTCAACCAACCAGGATGCGATAGAAATAAGAGTTGTGTAACTTATTAGCTTCCAATCACGAATTTGTTCAATTTCTTCTTTAACAAAGTGAAGCTTATGTCTAAAGGCATAAATTGCGAGTATTGCGGCTAAAAAAACCACCCCAACTAACCAAATACTTTTTAAAAATTGATTAGCAACAAAAAGTCCAGTTACTCCTGCAAGTAAGAGGTGGGCAATTATGTCAAATGCACGTTCACTAAGCGTCAAAAATACCGTCTTTTTCCTACTAAATTTATGTCTTTTATACATTAATTCTGCCTTTATGACTTCTCCTGCCTTGGCGGGGGTTATAATAAAAAGTAATCCTGCAACATAGGTCTTAAACGCTTCAACAAAGCTAATTTTCATATTATAGTGAGCTAGTAAAATTTGCCACCGGTGTGCTTTTATCATATATCCAAAAACCGTCATTAAACAAAAAACTGAGACGATTTTCCAGTCTGGGAGTATTAATCCATCTGAAAAAAACACCAGTGCACTGTATGATACTATTGCGAGAATCAAAATTGAAAAGGCTAGTTTCTTCACCAATTACTTGATTATGGCTATCTAAAAAGCTTTCTCGCGTAGCGGGACTTTTTCCCCGCTTTGCGGGGTTTTCTCACTCTGTGCGATTTTTTCCGCTCTGTGGAATTTTACGAAAAACAGCGACCAAAAGTACGCCCTGTGTATGTTGTCTCTAATTTTTGGTAACAATGTTTTATAATTTCAAATTTTCCAATAAACACTTCGTGATATTCATGTCAGTTGGCCAAAAATCAAAGACGCTGTTGGTTCGTGGAATTCCTGCGCATTTAGATGACGTTTGGGGGGATGAAGAAATTCATCCAGGCTTAGCTGAAATATATGACTTACCGCGAGTTGAACTAGTTGAAGACATTATTCCAGACAACTTAGATGACATCCCTTTTGAATCTGAATTACAGGAATCTATTGAGAGTAATCCTGAGACATCATCTTCTTATGAACAACTTAAACATCTTTACGCTTCTCTTTCAGAACGGGCAGATATGATTTTGAATCTCTCTGAACTTCTAGAAACGCAACTTGACTTGTCTGATATGTACAAACGTTCTGATAAAAAATTAGTTGTTAAAGCTGCAAGGGACCTAACTGAAAAATATTTTGATTATTCGCGACTAAAAGACGTACTTTCTTATGAACCTATTGAAAGTGGAGCTATAAGTTATCTTTCTTGGTTACATGAAGTAGAAAACCAACTTTGGGACGAAGGTTTCAAATCATGGGAAAACACAAAAACTCATGATTTTTTTTATAAGGAACGTAAAGGTGGACGTCTATCTACAGGGGCGAAAATTGCAGATTTGTCCTACGGTTCTACCTTAGCTTCTTCGTTAGGTACGTGCCTGGTGTGGGCCTTTCGTATAACCCCCCCTTCAGCTTCAACTCCAACGGCTATTGACTTGGGTGCTGCATTGACTTGGACTGCTTTTTCTGCTAGTTTGGCCGTGCCTT
Organism: Candidatus Altarchaeota archaeon; assembly: GCA_018220935.1. Lineage (GTDB taxonomy): Archaea > SpSt-1190 > SpSt-1190 > SpSt-1190 > SpSt-1190 > JAAOXX01. The sequence goes on from JAAOXU010000002.1 coordinate 36,302, forward strand.
ATGTTTTAAATTCAGTCATTCCACGTTTCAATAAATACCGACACAGCAAAAAGTCTGAAACGCTTGGGAATAAATTAAGTTATTACCTACTTGATTTTTACCAAAACACAAGTAAAACTTTCAAAGACATTCATTATGATTTTGTAGGTAAACTTGTTTTGGGAAAACAAACCGAATATACAAATGAAGACATATCTAAACTCAATGAACTCTCTAATTCTATAAGTGTTGAAGAAAATCTCAGAAAGGCTGCCACTTTTTATCTTGAATCTCAAAAAAAGTAGGATTTCAATTCTTACGTTACATAACCCCACGTTAGTAACGTGGGTTCAAATTTCACTAGATTCATTCAAGCTTTTTTCCGCTCCGCAAGACTCACAAATTATACACTCTTTCAATCTCTAGATATGCAGTTGCTGGTGGTAAAAGTCCAATTTCAGTTACAATTCCTTGTATTCGACTATTTGGTACTATCTCAAATGCAGGATTTATTACTTCAACTGAATAATTCCAAATTTCCTTTGGATCGCGTTTTTCAATCTCAACACTTTGTGCCATCAAAGACCCCTTGTCAAATTTTAGTCCTAATCCACAAGCGTATAGAGGAACTTCTAGACTCTCAGCAACTAAGGCGAGTAATCCCGTTCCAATTTTGTTAGCAATACTTCCATTAGCAAACAAAGCATCAATACCAACTAAACATAAATCAACATTCTCTTTTTTCATGGCAACATACATCCCAGAGTCAACATAAAATTTTACAGGAATTTTTAATTTTTTGAGTTCTTTAGCAGTTTTTTGCCCTTGATACCTTGGTCGAGTTTCAGTTGCAACAACTGTTATATTTTTACCTTCTTTTTTTGCTCGCTCTAAAATCCTAATTACAGTCATACTATGACAAATTGTTTGTACCACCATACCGTCTTTTATTAGTCTGCTTCCAATCTCAACAATTTTTTCCATGCCATTATGAATTGTGTCAATAAAGTCTTGTGCCTTAATACCTACTTCAGTTGGATCTTCAATCTCCTTTAGTAAATTTAACATATTAATCATTAAGGGTTCAGTTGGCCTAGTTGAGATTAAAAGATCAATACCACTTCTAATCTTTTTTATATTGTTTTTTTTGGAGTATTCTTTTACGGCCTTTAGTGACTCCATTGCCACATTAGTTGCCCCTTGAACTTCAAGAGACTTTATCCGCTCTGCAACGTCTTTTAACACGTTAAACTTTGTTTTAGGAGTATTTATCTTGTTCTTAATGTGGTGACGAAGTAATTTACGCTAATTGGCGATATATTACTGAAATTAACAAGTTAAAAAACGACATAGGCTTTTCTACTGCCTAATCGGTCTTTATGTGTGGGGAGTGAAACTATAACCTATCAAGGACTAAAGGTTCCAAAGACGTATTATGGTCTTACTGATAATTTTAAGACGGATGAATTTGATTTTGAATTTAATCCAAAAAATTCACTAATGATAACTGGTGAAACAACTAATGGAATTTTAGGGGATGAAGTTTCAAGTCGATTTAGTGTGGGTGCTAAAGTTGTTTTATCAAGAGAAAACAAAGATTATGAGCACCTTAGGTTGGTTAAAGATTATTTTAAAATTGATGGGGATTCCCCAAAAACCATAATTGCTGTTGGTGGAGGTTCAATTGCAGATTACGCTAAAGTTTTGGCTAAAGAACTTAAGGCTAATTTAGTTGTGTTTACCACGGCTTTGAGTCACGATGGGTTAGTTTCTGGTAGAAGTTCTTTAAGAAATAATGGAATTAAAGGTAGTTATGAAGCCAAAGTACCTGATCATGTTGTTGCTTTTTCAGAAATTATTGAGTCATCTGATTCTGATCTTACTCTTAATGGTTGGGGTGATCACATCTCAAAATATTCTTCACTTTCTGAATGGAACTTTGCACTTGAAAAAAACCAGGGAGGTGAACTTTTTGATGAAACTATTTATAATTCAATCAGAAATTCACTCGATAATCTCTCTGAAAGTTATCAAAACTTATTTGAGTACTTTGTAAATTCGGGAAATATTACTAATTCTTTTGGTTCTTCAAGACCCTTATCTGGTGGGGAGCACGCAATAGCACATGCATTGTCAGATACTAAAAAGAAAAAAGGTGACCTAACATATGATCTTGATCACGGCAAGAGAGTTGCTGCTTTTGGTTTATTCTTACTTGGAATTTATGAGGATGTTGGGGAAGTAAGTGAAATTCATTGGAAGGATTACAAAAAAGAAATGATAAACTTAGGGTTACCAACAACACTTCTAGAACTTGGCATAGGTTATGGTGAATTTAAGGACGCTGTTTACAAGGCACCAACTATAAGATCAAGATATGGTATTCTAGACCACCTGGGTGAAAGACTAACTGATCAGCTAATTGATTACAGTGCTAAGCGAGTTGGATTAGTGTAATCCCACTACTTTGTCTAAATTATATCCAAATTTATGTGAGTTCTTCTTGAACTTAGCTTTTTGTTGTGCTAATCTCTTTTTAGTTTCTTTTCTTGTAACGTAGCCCCACTTGTCTAAAGCTTGTTTTAGCTGGCGAACTTCTTTGGCTTTATCATAAAGTGATACCCCCTCTCCTATGGCTTCACTAGCTGCACGATGACCTCTCGCTCCACCAATTGTACCTTCTGGGTGACCGTGAACTCCACCCCCTGCCATGGCAGTAAACTCAGTTCCATAGATCTCAGAAAGACCTTCCATCAGTCCCGAGTGAAGACCCCCGCTTGCAACGGGCATTATGGGTCTAATATTTTTATGCCACTTGAAATCTAAAAAGAAGGGTGAGTCTTTTTTTATGTTGGTTGCTGTAGCAATTTCTGCATATTTTTGAATCTCAAATTCGCTTCCCTCCATCTTACCAACTCCTGTTCCAGTGTGAAGTGAACTTACACCAAAAAGTCTGTAAATTTTTTCCCAAAAAGCATATCCAACACCCCATGCCCCCCTAGTCTCGGCACCGTGTCCTGCTCTGTGAGCGTGAATTAAAAATTTCTTTTTATGAAGCTCATCAATTACTTCCTTTAATCCTGTAAGACCCATGACATATACATCAATCATACACATTCTCCAATCGTGATCAACTAACCAATCAATACGCTCTAACATGTTTGGCATGAAGTCTGTAATATTTGGGACATAAATTTTTCCATCTCCAGTCTCAGACTTAATTGATTCGGCAGCCTCAATAGTTCTATGTGCTCGGTCTTCCCATCTACAGAATTTTTGATCAACTAAATTCTCATCATCCTTTACCATATCAAGCCCACCTAAAAATGCGTTTTCTGCCACTTTAGCCCATTCTTTTGCGGATAGTCCTACTTTTGGTTTTACGATGGTACCAACATGTGGTCGCTTTTTTGTTCCAACTATTTTTCTAATCTCCTTTATTGAAAACTTAGGTCCTGAAAATTGTCTTTGAAATTTTTCTGGAATTTTCCAATCAAGAAGCTTAAGTTCTCTAATTTCTTTTAAGCCGTAAATATTCCCCCTTATACTCGCTAAAATTTGTAGGATATTCTTTGAGTCAAAATGATCATAAGGATATGCAATATAAACAAAACCTGAATTTTTAGTTATTTTTACGGTCTTAAAAACTCTTGCACGTAAATTTTTCCACACATTGTCTTTCATAGTCGTTAATTTAGTCCAAGTACCAACAGAACTCTCGGCCGCTAATCCTTCTGCTAGTGTATTAAATGGTGCGTCACCTTTTACCCATAAAACTGTGACAAAATCATCTTTTTGAGGTGTGTACTTTTCAATATACGAATATCCGCCATATGCCATAAAGTTGAACGGTTTAAGAGTATTTAACTGTTAAATTCTCCTTTATGCGCTTTCATAATACAAGTATCCTCAATTACTCTAACACCCCTTGATTCGAGTAATTCTTTTGCCTTTTGATTTTTTATACCTTCTTGCATCCAAAACACTTTTGGTAATTTGTCTAACCTAATTAATTCTTCTGCAATTCCTAAAATTTCTTCACTTGGTCTAAAGACGTCAACCATCTCAAAAGCTTCCTTAGGTACGTCTTCTAATTTTTTATACACATTTTTTTTAAGAATTATTTTTGCAAAGGGATTCACACAGTATACTTCAAATTCATGTTCACTGAGGTACTTTGGCACAAAGTTAGCTGCTTTTTTTTCATCTCTTGAGCACCCAATTACTACTATATTTTTATGAAAATCCATTAGAGATAAATCCCTCAGGTGCATAAATTCTTTATGATTACTGAAATGAGTGTTGGTTCAATTATATTTTTTGAAAACCAACTCTTACTCCTAAAGTATAAGACCAAAAAAGGTGATAAATTTTATTGGGATTTTCCAAAAGGACATCCAGAAAAAAAAGAAAGCAAGGAAAAAGCACTAAAACGTGAAGTAAAAGAAGAAACTAATCTAGATATTTCAATCATAAAAGGTTTTAGTGAACGTGCCGTTTATTTTTTTAGACAAAAAGACGAGTTAGTAAAAAAAACGGTCATTTTTTCTGTTTCAGTCACTGAGTCTAAGGATGTTAAAATTTCAAAAGAACACTATGATTTTATGTGGACTAGTCCTAAAGAGGCATTAATGCTAGTTAAACACCCTGCATCCAAAAAAATCCTAAAAGCCGCCGTAACTTTTTATGAGTCTCAAAAGAGATTAAGTGACTTTTAAATTCATAAATACTCTTGACTCTTAGTTTTTTGTGCTTATTTGGGAATTGATTTTTAGTTTACTCTTAATACCTGTTGCTTTAGTTGATTATCTTATACAAATTCCAGTTAATTTTCCATCAACTCCTGCCACAATAAATGGCCAAAATTTTACACTCTACACTGCCTCGAACTTTACTCAGTGGCAGCAGGGCTTTAAGGATTGGGATGTGAAAAAAGACGAGGCTATGCTTTTTGAATTTTCAAATACTACGACTAGACATTTTTGGATGAAAGGAACTAAAACTTCTCTTGATATTGTATTTTTGGACGCGAGTTATATTGTAACTAATATTGTTGAAGGTGCTACTCCTTGTCGGATTTTTTGTAAGAATTACATGGGGCGTGCAAAATATGTGTTAGAATTTAAGGCAAATACTGCTAAAGCCCTTGGTTTTGAGCCTGGTAAAAAAATAGAACTAACAAGAAACTAAAAAACATTTATAGAAACTTAAGCTAGTTTTTTTATGATCTTTGTTGGTGCAGATCACGCCGGTTTTGAATTAAAAGAATCGATCAAAAAATATTTAACTACTTCTGAAATTTCTTTTGAAGATTTTGGAGCTCACAAACTCAATGAAAAAGATGACTATCCCGATTTTGCTAAATTAGTTTGTGAAAAAATCCAAAAAGAAAGTGATCGTGGTATTTTGATTTGTGGTACGGGACAAGGCATGACTATTGCTGCTAATAAGTTTAAGGGTATTCGTGCTTCTCTTTGCTGGAATGAAGAAACTGTTACTGTTGCAGCAAAGCATAATGATGCAAATGTTTTATGTTTGCCTGGCCGTCTAATTTCAAAAGAATTGGGTGTTAAACTGGTTAAATTGTGGCTAAATTTTGAATTTTCTGGTGAAGTTCGTCATAATAGACGTATTGAAAAAATAAGAGGTTTTGAAGCTTAAAAGATTTGGATACATTTTTAAGATTCCACTTAACTGGTGTGTATGGAAATATCTGATGCAATAAAAAAACCATTTTCAGATTTGGGTAAATTAGCTATTGGGTCTTTTTTGAGACTAATTCCAATTGTTAACCTTACTGTAACTGGTTATGGTCTTCAGAATGCAAAAAGCACAAAAAAACTCCCTGAGTTTAGTTTTGATTCTTTTATACTGGGATTAAAATCACTTGGAGTTAGTATTGTTTATGGGCTTCTTACTATGTTAGTAATGCTTCCCTTTGCATTTGGAAGTTTGGCACCTATAATGTCATCTATGATGGCTGGGACATTTGATGTCTCAATGCTAATGCCCTTAATTAGTGTGGCTCTAATAGCAATTTTTGTTGGAATTTTAGCAATTCCACTAAATGTGGGTGCTCAGTTAGTTTTGGCAAGAACTGAGAGTATGAGTGAAGCGCTCAATATTCCAGTAGTACTAAAATATGCCTATAAGTGGGATTTCATAAAGTATATGCTAGTTATCCTACTAGTGGGGTTGTTAGTTGCAATACCTATTAGCTTAGTTCCCTTTGTTGGGGTGTTAGTTGCAGGATACGTAGTACCTGTGTTTACATGGACATATTTAGGTGCAAATGCGCCAAAAAACTAAAGTTTTGGTTGCCTGCCCTACGGGGTGGGTCTTAAAATTTTTTACTACCTTTTTAGATTACAAATGAATTTAAGTTAAATTATTTATTTTGTAAATGACTAATGAGAAAGATGATCTGAGCCTCTTGAACTATATTTCTAAGCTTGTAATTGCCAATTCAAAATTATTTAGGACTCAAGAATATTTAAGGGGTCTTGTACCTGCACCTGAATCAACTACTATGATACAAACTTACAGTGAACCAACTGAAAGTACCTCCATGAATAAGAATACTAAAGAATACTATGGTCGTATGGATAGAAACGTCTTAAAATTACTTGATAAATTAAATTGGGAGTTTTCAGAGGGTCTCATTAGTAAGGTAAGTTTAGGTGGGGTTGGTTTTGAACTCGATAATTATTCTAGTGACTTTGCACAAATTAAGGACGAGGAGAATAAATTTTCAATATATCGAACACTGGTTGGATATGGACTATCTAGAAACAATAGCAATAAGGTAAATTACCGAAGTGGTCATGCCTATGTACTTTCTCCTTCGAGGATTCAAGAAGCAGACTTAGACCAGCCTTTAGTGGATTTAGACGACGCTTATGCCCTTGTTTTTCCTCAAGTTGAGACTGAGGCATCAAACGCTGTAATTGTGATAACTTTTGGTGATAATAGCTATTCTCTTATCAATCCCTTGTAAATAATTCAGTAAATGGCCTTTAGACTGCTTTACAAAGCAATTTAATCTCGGGATTTTGGGATTATGGTGAGTGATTTATCCGATAAACAGCTTAATTCACACCCACTTGAGGGTGAAACTTACTCAAACTTAGAGCTTATGCTAGATAAATTACAAGACGAGTATGGACTGAAGCTTCGGGATTGGGTTAATCCTGATCGTCCTGGTTTTGAATTGAATTCTCAAGTACCTACAAGTTTTGTTAAACTTTCAAAAGGTAAAATTGAGTTTGGAGTCCATAAAAATAAAGTGGTGATGGATAGTATACATGCTATCTATCCCGATAATATCCGTGCTGATAACTTTGTTTACTCAATTAAGTCAGACGGGCAAATGTCTGCCACTGAACTTAAAAAATTAAAATTTAGTCCAAACACAACATACGCTTTAATTTTCCCAAAACTTGAAAGTGATGGGGAACGTTCAGTTATGGCTTTAGTCAGAAAAGACGTGGGGTACACTAAGATTAATTATTGAGGCTGGCAAAACTAATTAAAAAAATTTAGTTACTGCTTGTCAACCCACTTACCAAAGTCTTCGCCTTTTGCTTCGATGATTTCTGCTGCCATAATCACAAGTTGTCTTGCTGGCATTGCTCCAAAACTCTCAGCGTAAAATTCAAAAGTCTCTTCATTTAGTTGCTTGTAGAATGCATGACCTGCTTGCCACTTACTGTGTTCTTTAGCAGTTCCAACTATTGCCCATGCTTCTAATTCTATTGCTTGCCCATCAACCATTTTAACTAATGGAATATCTGGGAATGCTGGTATAATTTCTGGATCCATAGGTTGTAGATCTCTACTGTATAAGGTTCCAGGTCCTTCACCCTTTAATACAAAAGCAACTTTGAAGTTTTTCTTACCCATATAATTTTCTGGGTCAGCTCTAATTGGGATTAATCCAAGTCTTAGTCCTAACATCTCATCATACACGACTGAATTATTTTTAACAAGATTAATATCTTCAATTGAAAGCACTGGAACTTCAGTAGTAATAACTCTTCGTAATGCATTGACAAAACTCACTGGAGCTTTTATCTTGAATCTAATCCAGCTAACTGGTTCTTTACCTTCTTTAATTGCTTCAATCATTTTTTCACCCTTTTCCCTAATTACAGGGAACTATAATCTTCTACCTCGCCTTCCGCCAGCTTTTCTTGTAGTATCATGAGGTATAGGGGTCACGTCTTCAATTTTACCAATTTTAAGACCTGCTCTTGCAAGTGCTCTTATTGCTGGTTGTGCACCTGCTCCTGGGTTTTTAGTCTTATGACCACCTGGAGCTCTAACTTGAACATGAACGCCACCAATGCCTTTTTCAATAGCTTCCTCAGCAGCGCTTCTTGCAGCAGTCATTGCAGCGTATGGTGTTCCTTCCATTCTGTCTGCCTTAACTACTCTTCCACCACTCCATCGGCTAATGGTTTCACTTTTTGTTATATCTGTAATATGAATTAAAGTGTTATTTTTACTCGAATAAATATTTGCAATTCCCCACTTTAGTTTTTTCTCTGCCATCTATTTACTCTCCTCTTTTTTCTCTTCTAATTCGACAGGTTTTTCTTCAGTAACTACCTCAACCTTGTCTTTTTCTGCCTTTTCTTCCACTTCGGTTTTAGTGGGGTCTTCTTTCTTTTCTTTAGCTTCAACTGCCACCTCTTCCTTTACCTCTTTCACTTCAACTTTTTCCTTTTCTTCAGTTTCAGTTGTAGTCTTAGCTGGTTTTTCTTCAGCTTTACTTTCACTTGACTTTTCTTTAGTCTCTTTAACTGGAGCTTTATCTTCAGTTGTAGTCTTAGCTGGTTTTTCAGCTTGCTTTTCAGTTTTATTATCAAATTGATTTTCAGGTGTCTTTTCCCCTTTTGCCTTTTCATTTGGAGGATTTCTTAAGGGGTGTTTGGGGTCGTTTATTGCTGACCTATCATTGTACTTGACTGTCTTTTCTTCCTCAACACTAACAATATGGCCAGGTATATCCATTACATTACCGTTTATGGTCACGTGTCCGTGTGTAATTAATTGTCTTGCTTGAACTGGAGTAAAAGCCAAACCCTTTCGTAAAACTATAGTTTGTAATCGTCTCTCAAGTATGCCTTCAACTCTTAGACTGAGTATATCGTCGAGTGTTGCTTCTTTTGTAAAAATACCTAATTTTGAAAGTTTGGAGAATAATTCTTCTCTTCCCGTCTCTTCAGTAAAAAGTCTTCTTGCCCTAGCTCTGAATTTTCGAACAACATCCTTTGCTTTCCAAAGTTCACGTTTATTCTTTAATCCAAATTCTTTTTTGAGCTTAGCTTCTTCTTCCAAACGGGACTTGTCCCATCGCTTAAACGGCCTTGTATACATTTTTCTCTGTCTTTTCACTACTTACCACCTGTTGGCTTCATGCCTTTCTTTCTGTGAACTCCCAGAGCTTTACCACTTCGTCTACCTGTACTCTTGGTGCGTTGACCTCTTACACGGAGACCGAATGCGTGTCTCATACCTCTGTAGGCCTTTCGTTTCTTTAGATAATCAAGATCTTCCTTTTGTTTAATCATCAAATCTGAGGATATTAAATGTTCATCTTTACCAGTTCTAGGGTCAAATTTTCTATTTACGGCCCAAGTTGGTAAACCTTTAATCTCCATTAAGAAGTCTTCAAGTTTTGTGAGTTCGTCGTCTTCAAACATCCCAATTTGTTTATTTGGGTCTAATTTCATTAATTTAATTATGGAGTTTGACGTGACAAATCCAATTCCTTTAACCTTAGTCAAGGCTATTCTAACTGGTGTCTTTCCTTTCAATTCTGCCGCTGCCAAGCGGACTATGTGTCTAAACTCCACATCTCACACCAATTTCACCGAATATAAGTATTACGGTTACCTCCTTGGTTGGAAGACAAATAAGAAATACTTCTCATCTCCTTCAAGTTCTGCGAGTATTCTCTCCTTTATGCCCTTCTTTGGATCTGTAATTAGAGGTAATCGCTTTTTTATGTCTGCTAAACTAGTAAACGGCTTTCTTCGGTTCTCAATAATATCCCACATATGTTTTTTCCCAATACCTGGTATTAATTCAAGGCTGTGCATCCTTGTAGTTATGGGGGATGCTTTATTGAAAAAGTTAGTAAAGTCAGCTTCGCTCTCTATTATGATTTTTTCAATAGCCTCTTCCAATTCAGATCTGGCTGCTGAACTCAAATCACCACTATTAATTCTAACCCATGCAGGGATAGTGGTTTTATCACCCAGATCAACTTCATCTCCCAATTTTAGGGCTTTTTCTGGGGATGCAACTGCAACCATCAGCATAAGCCTATCTTTTGACAACATAAATGCTAAAGGTGTGTTAAGATAACCTCCTCTAACTATACGCATACCACGTTTTCTAAGCTGTGAGTCCACTTCTTGCGTTAATGTAAATGGGGCTCCACTTGGTAGTATATCTAATACAACTGCTTTTTCCATTTTTTTCACCTATATTTGCCTAAAAGTTCAATGACTTTGTCTGTATCGGCCTTACTTAATGCTAAATCTTCTTTAGCAAAAACGGCTCTCAGCTCCTCTGCAGTCCTTGGCATAATGTCAATTAATTTTACAATATTACGTGGTTTAATTCTGGGAATTCCTGCTTCATTTAGTTCTTCAAAAAGCTCATCGGCTTTCTCACCGTTCAATTTTGCAAATTTGTTCACGTATTCAAAAGCCAAGTTTTGTTCATAATTTTTCTTCTTGACCTTAGTCAAGATCTCCTTTGCCTTTGCAACGCTAACTGGTTTCTTTTCAATAATATCCCCAAACATTACATCACCCTCTTTAAGTGTACGGGATGGCTGATTAAAGTTTTAGTCTTGCCACCGTCTGTAAGCTCAACTAGATAGGCGGTTCCACGCTTACCCTTGATTGAGCCAATATTTCCGTGAAATCTTGGAAATGGCATCGCGCTATGTATACTAGGTTCAATTTTGATTACAACCTTGTCGCCGACTTCAAAGGTCTTTAGCATACTGTTTGGTTTAGGCATGCCTCGTACCTTCTTCTGTAATTTATGTCTAGTCCTTGCTCTTGGACCCTTTGCTTTGAATGCCATTTTCTTTCACCACGTACTCTGTAACTTTTACGTCACCTTTTATAACTATTGTTGTGAAGCTGGCAAGTCCTTTAACAGGTCCACTGGGCGCCCCTGTGGCTGAACCTGGGTTTACAACTAGTATATTGTCTTTTACAAAGTGCTCCTGCTTATGTGTATGTCCACAAACTAAAATATCGTGTCCGTGAGCATACTTAGTTAACGAATCATAATTCCCGCGTCCAAATTGGTGGCCATGAATTAACATAATTTTCTTATTGCCGAATTTGAGGCTGTGCATTGGGGGTGCGTCCGTTTCATCCATGTTTCCCTTTACTGCATAAACTTCCCCCAGTGTTCTTAAAAAAAAGAGAGTTGAAAAATCAGTTGCGTCTCCCGTAAACAAAATTGCATTTGGAACTTCTTCTCGAATAAAATTAAGTATATGCTTGTTCAGGACTTTTTCTCTGTCGGGTATATGTGTGTCCCCTAATGCAACAATTAGCATTTTCTTCTTGGCCGTAGTGCTTAAATTAACCTTTGCATCTTAATACTATGATTAATGCAGTTATTTTTGATATGGATGGAGTTATTTCAGATACACAAAAAGTTCATGCGGGAACAGAATCTAAACTCCTTCAGGATTTAGGTGTTACAGTTTCTCCTGATGAAATTACTAAAAGGTTTGCTGGTGTGCCTGATAGTGAAACTTTTAGAGTTCTTTTAGAAGAGAATGGAAAGTCTGCAGATATACAATCTTTACTTACACAAAAAATGGAAATTTTTGAAGCTACTCTTAGATCTGGAGTTGATGAAATTTTAGGCTCAGTAAATTTGATTACTTGGCTTCATGAAAAACGAGTACCTCTTGCAGTTGCAACTTCACTAAAGCGGAGTCTAATGGAAATTGTTCTTGATGAACTTCATATACGCGAATTTTTTACTGCAACTGTTCCAGGGGATGAAGTATCAAAAGGAAAACCTGATCCTGAGATTTTTTTGAAAGCAGCCAAACTACTAGGTGTAAAACCAGAAGACTGCATAGTTATTGAAGACGGCAAAAGTGGACTAAAGGGTGCAAAAAAAGCTGGAATGAAAACGATTGGTCTTGGTGACCACGTTAGTGGACTTGGTGACTTTTCTGCTAAAACCCCCCTTGAAATTAAGGCGCACTTGAATAGTTTGATTTAATTGGAACTTGTTGGGTGTAATCTGTAAATGCTGGTTGTTCTGTTGGTATGAGTTCTTGTGACCTTAATTTGTTATTTTGTATAAACTCAACTACTTCTTGAAAACTAGGTCTATAACCATTGGCTACTAAAAATCCACCACTGGCGTTTGCAAACTTTAGTAAAGCATCCCCCTTTAGTTTTTTGTAATGACCATAAATGAAACCGGCGTTCCAAGTGTCTCCAGCGCCTGTAGTTCTTATTTCTTTAATATTATAGGTTGGAACAACTTGACCTTCCATCCACGAGTAGTCTTTACTGTGCATCAAAATTTTGGTTTTTTTAAGTTCTTTTTGAAGTACTTTTGCAGAGTCGAGAGGGGAAATTCTGTATAAATCTAAAACACTTTTGGCACTACCATAATCGTATTCGTTTTCTATAGCATACGCGAATTGTCTTACTTCATCTTCATTCATTGCCCAAAAGTCTAACCCTACGTCTTCAATAGTATCAACTAATTCTCTAAGCTCCCCTAAATCCTTTCCTGAGACGTCTCCCGCTTCAAGAAATGTGTAGGTACCACTTGCTTTTGCAAGTTGCGTGACTTCTCTTAATAATTCAGTACCATATGTGTTTACACCCCAATTTCCAACTAAAACATAATCAGATTCGTTAATTTTTTCTATGTCTTTTGAGGTTAAGTCGCTTGGCCCAAATTCTGAATTTGAATCAAGGTCTGAATCAATCATAATTTTTACAAGTTCTCCTTCTTTGTTTGTGCTTTCAATTACTATACTCTTTCCTGGTACTCCGTTTTTTCTAACTAACGATAAGTCAGTTTTAGGTAGCCATTCTTCCAGTTGACTGTATGCATGATTGTCAACACTAGTTATTAGGGTAGTTTCTGCGCCGAGTTTACTTAAACCCTCAATTGCGCTTGTGGCGTAGCCCCCGAGTCGTTTTATCATACGCTTTCTTATGTTTCCACCTTGTTGGGTTAGACTTTCTAATTCGTGATCCGATAAGTCCAAAATAAAACGATCTGTGTAAAAGTCATGTAAACCCAGTATTTTTGGTTGTATTGTCACGTCTTATCAAATCCCTTATGTAAAGAAACTTAAATAACTTCGGCTAGGCTTTTTTTGTGAGTATCTTTACAAAAAATATTATTCCAACTAAGCCACCCTTGGTAAGGGGGGATGGGATTTTTGTATATGATACTTCTGGTAAAAAATATCTTGATGGCTGTTCACAAACTCTCAATTTAAGTCTAGGGCATAATCATCCTAAAATAGTTAGTGCTACTAAAAAACAAATTGACCAGATTTATTATGTTTCTTCTAGGTTTATGAGTCCTTCAATCTTTGAGTTGTCTCAAGCTTTAGTAAAAATAAGCCCAATTAATTTGACAAAAATTAATATTAAAGATGTTTCGGGGAGTTTGGCAAACGAAGCTGCAATAAAATCTGCCAGAAAATACTCCGGTAAAAAAACCATTCTTTCTCTTGATTCAAGTCATATTGGTCAATCAATTGAGATGTTACGTGCATCTGGGGATGCAAATCTTGATTATATTGGAAAAGATGGCTACAAAATGGTTAAACCCCCCTATTGTCCTGGATTCTTGTCACATTCAGAAAAAGAAGACCTTACCAATCTTGCTTTGACTGAGGTTGAAAAAATTATTCAAGACTCTGCTGGGATAATAATTGAACCAATAATGGTTAGTTCTGGTGTTCTTGTACTTCCAAAACAATACATTAAAGGTGTTAGAAAATTAACTAAAAAACATAATTCTGCGCTTATTTTTGATGAGATTCAAACAGCTTTTGGCTGGATGGGTGAGGTTTTTGCTGCTGATTATTTTGGTGTTTCCCCTGATATCATGACGCTAAGTAAAGGACTTTCTGGTGGTTTTCCTCTTGCTGCAAGTTTATTTAGTGAAAAATATGATGTTCTAGACTATGGGGAACATGAGTTTACTTATGGTGCTCATCCTGTGTCTTGTGCCGCGGCCTTAGAAGTTCTAAAAGTTATGAAAGATGGTAAAACACTAAAACACGTTAAAAAAATGGGAGATTTATCTCAAAAATTACTTTTAGAGATTAAGGATGAATTTGATGTAGTTTATGACGTCAGAGGTGTGGGGTTAATACGTGGTATTGAGTTTTATGACCAAAATAAACCTTCTAAAAAGTTAAGGGACAAAGTAGAAGAAAATTGCTTTAACAATGGTCTGATTTTAAGAAATTCCTCTAGTAATCATAAGAACGTTCTCATATTCAAACCACCAATAATAATTATTGAAGAAGAAATTACTTCTGCAATGGAAATTTTAAGAACATCAATCCGAAAATCCCTTTAGTAAGACATATAAGCAAAACATGGCTTCTTGGCCAAATGGGTGATAATAAATGGGGAAACCAAAGGGTTATGAAAAGTTATCAAAAAAGCAGGATAAATGTACTTGAGTACTTAGGTGGCTCTGGAATTACTCATCTTAACACTATGACTGATGATTTCATGTCTTCAGTAACTGAACCTTATAATATTGAGGTTGTTGAAATTTTTCATAAATACGCGTCCAATAAAGACATACTAATTGACGCTATTATGGCTGCAAAGAATGCAAATATATTCCCTACCAACATTTTGAGATACATTTCAATTAGAATTGAGGATGCTCTTGATAATACGAATGATTACTCAAACGTCTCTGATTTAGTAGATAAAGCCGCGTCACGCGCGGTGAGAGACTTTTTAACGAATTGCTATGGTCGTAAATAATAGACTGCCTAAATAGACAAGTTTTTATTCTTTCTTTACTTATTTTCTTTAGTGATGACAGAATCCAATACTGACCCCACCGGGTGTGACGAATGATGGGCTGTCTGACCAACTTGAACCGAAACAAAATCCGAACTGATTTAATACTTGAATTTGAATTTTTCGGTGGATAAAATTTACTTACATGCCTTTGGGTCTGAGTTTGACGGCAGTGATGCCGTTAAAGTGGCTACCTTTGAAGATGGTACACCTTATTATGAAGATCATAATGGTGGGTTTCATATCAATCTCTATGATGACAAAGATGCTTTAATTCTCACTTATGCTTTGGGGGGCTTTGACATACAGGAAAAAACTTCTATGGTCTTTCGTGAAGTAGATTACCTGTTTTTTAAGATGAACACTGAAAATGGAGATTTTGGTACAAAACAAGATAATGGAGACACTTTGTTTAATCCCGAAGAAACTGAAGATATCTACACCTTTCTAATTACGGGACTAAAAGGTCCAAACAATTATATTTAGTCAAGCATTACAAACTTTTAGAAAAAGTTGGATTAAAACGTTGCGTCTGTCGTTCAGTTTGGCTAGGACTCTAGCTTCCCAAGCTAGTAACGCGGGTTCAAATCCCGCCAGGCGCATACAAGCTTTTCTCACTCGCTTCGCTTGCTCCAAAACCTTGATCAAAAGGAGGTATCGGAACCTTGGTTCTGATTGGGTATCAAATCCCGCCAGGCGCACATACTGTCTCTAGTTTGACGTGACAAAGGTTTATAATTAGATCTTGACCTGATGAGCCTATGGCAACAATATTAGGATACGGATCCTTGATGGATAAAAGTCAATTTGAGGCTTGGAAAAACCCGGTTCCTGTAACTGTCCACAATGTTAAGAGATCTTTTGCTAAAGACGCTTCAAGAGGTGCGTGGATGAATCATTCTAGTTATGTTTCTCCTATCTACACGGGTGTTCTTAGTGCTGAACTTAAATCTGGTTATGATACGTCTGCGGTGGCCTATGATATGGAAGATGCGGAAGTTGAAAAGTTAATGAATGATAGGGAGTTTGACTATGAACTCGTTGAGGTTGATTTTACGCCGTTATCTGACGAGTCTAAAATCCAAAAAGGGTTGATTATGATCCCAAATGTTCCAGATAAAATGAAAGACAATACACTTCCAATTTACAAATATATGGACGTTTGTTTGTCTGGTGCGGCTTCATGGGGTGAAGATTTTTTGAATTTGTTTTTAGATACTACATACCTTGCTAACGGCAAAATAACGCTTAGAGATTATCTTGCGGTTGATTCGACCTACCACACTTCAAGTTACTAGGTCTAAATTCAAGAAAGCTTCCCAAGCTAGTAACTAAAGGAAAAATCTCACCAGACTAACTTAAATATCTAAAATGTGCTCATTTTTTGTGAAAAACCTCGCACTAATCTTATTGGTGTTACTTGCTGGGTGTGTTACTAATGAGCGGACTTTTTCAAAATTAGGTACATCTGTTCAGCCTGTTGGAGTTCCTGAAATTGGAACTTTTGATGCTACAACTGAACAATATATTGTGAGTGATTTAGATGAAAGATATCATGTGAGTTATTTTCCAGTTGATGAAAAAACGTATCAAGACATAATGGGTACGGCAGCAAATGTTAGTGAGGAAGTTATTTCTAGTGTCACTGTTCACTTTAATTATCCTGGTGTAATCGATGATGAGCCTTTTGCACTAAACGCATTTATTGGTGGACACATGTATCAAGTTGGAACTGATTTTTCTGTAAAAAGAAAAGATGTTATGATTGATTTATTCAAATTTTATTTTGATCTAAGATAAATTTTAATTTAACCTTTAGCTCTAATTACAAGGAATGAAATTAAAATTAAGATAATACCAATTACAATCATTCTAATATTAAATGAGAAACGTGATAATGTAAATAAAAACCAATAAACGCCTTGTGTGATGAGTCCTAATATTATGAGTTCACCTGCCATACGTTTAGTTCTACTAAGCATACATTAACCTCCATACAACTTTTTCTGGATTCACTTTTGGTATGACGTATGTTTTAGCTTTAGGCACTTTATCAAAGCTCGCAAATAATAATTGACTATGTTTAATTTTTGCAACTTTAATTATTTCATCAACCATATTTTCTGTCATGCCTGGTGTAAGAACTAAAATTTTACCACTTTTTGTCATATTTTTCATAAAGCCTTTTATTGATGAATCAAAACTATATTTTCTACTCCACTCAAACACACTTTTTGATTCTTTTAGTAACCCCGAGTAAAATAAAAATGATGATAATGAAATACCACTGTGTTTACATCTGTCTTCAATTTCTTCAACTTCGCTGCCCACAGCGTCCTTTAGAACGGCTCTAGCACCATCATGACTTAAACTTCTAAAATCAGACCAATGTCTAACCAAAAATGACAGTAATTCCTTTTTCTTCGTTGAGTATTTTGCATATGAGTAATTTGGTGAAATTAAGTGAACTGAAATTTCAATATCTTTTCTTGTGAACGTTTCAATAAATGCACGTGAGAATGCAAGAAGTGCTGCTTCTTCTTCCTTTGTTGCAAGTGGATTTGATAAATCAATTACAAGAATCCATCGATCTTCTGCTAAACTGAAAAAATCTTTTTTTAACATTTTTCCACCCTTAGCTAATCCCTTCCACCATATTTTTGATATTGGATCTCCTGGTGAAAATTCTTTTATGCCTGCAAATTCGAGTGAACTTCCACTTACCCTTTTTATTAAGTCTCCCGTTTCTCTAATTTGAAACGGGTTCTTATTATACAATACATTTTTTACTTTTATTTTTGGAAGGACTGTTATTTCAACTGGTTTAGTTGAAGTTTTAAAATATGTACTAAAAAAGAAGGGCATACTTGCAATTTCAAATTTTAACACATCAAAACGATAATAACCCATGGGGAGTTTTGCAACCACCTCTAACTCGTGTTTTGTTTTTAGTAAATTTGATTTTACATGAGCACTTGCTTTAAATGGTAGTCGAGGATATGGGAGTAATGGAAGCTTAGATTCCATTAAAATTTTAAATTTAATTTCTTTCCCTTCTTCAAATACAGTATTAGTTAAGTCTGGCTTAATGGTTGAGAATTCAACACTAAGCATTTTTATTAAGTGAACTAAAAAAAATGAAACTATCAAAGCTTCAAGTAAAAGTAAAAGGTCGGCATAGTAAAAGAAATAAAATGGTAGATAAATTGGTAAAAGCCACGGGAGTGAACCAAAAAAAGTATTTAGTACTTGGCTCATATGTGTTCCTGACAAAGTTGGAAAAAGTAAGAGTACTAATACCAAAAGTGAATAAATTAGATTTTTTATTATTTTTCTTTTCTTTAGTCTGTACATTTCTTTTTCAATAAAACTTCTAGGGAGTGTTACCATCTTTATGGCAAAAAAAGCTGCTGAAGCTAGGACTCCTAGGGCTATAAAACGCAATATATTTGGGAGTATCATTGCAAATAATACCCAAATAAGGTCAAGATTCTTATTTGATAAGGTGAGCGATAATAATACATCTTTCCAGGGCATGGTAGAAACTAATAGTAATAATCCACCTATTGTTGCACGTTTTAAAATTAGTCTCCACTGTTTTCTCATAATGCATCAACTTGACCCAAAATATCTTCAACCACACTCTTTGTAGTAACACCTTCAATTTCATTTTCTGGTTTTACCCCTATTCTGTGCTGCAGAATTCTTATTGCATATTTTTTAACGTCACCAGGTGTAACATAGTTTCTTTCTTGTAAATATGCAACTGATCTACTTACAGTTAGTAGTGCAATCGATGCTCTTGGGGAGGGACCCCACGCAATTACTGGGTTCTCACGTAATCCATTCACAATTGATGCAATATATTCAACAATATTCTCTGAAACATAAATTTGATTAAGTTGCTCTCGTGCCTTTAAAATTTCTGCTTTATCAAAAATTTTTCCCAAATTCTTTTTTTCATTTGAAATTAACTTACCTATAATTAATTTTTCGTCATCTTTTGTTGGATAGTCAACATTAACTTTTAGTAAAAATCTATCAAGCTGTGCTTCTGGTAGTGGGTATGTTCCTTCCTGCTCAACTGGATTTTGTGTTGCAATTACAATGAAAGGTAAATCTAAAGGATACGTAGTCCCTTCAATTGTTACTTGTTTTTCTTCCATGGCTTCTAGTAATGCACTTTGAGTTTTTGGACTGGCTCTGTTGATCTCATCTGCTAAAATTATGTTAGTAAATATTGGACCTTTTCTTATTTTAAATTCACTTTTTTTGGGGTCAAACATCATCGTTCCAACTATATCAGTTGGTAAAAGGTCTGGGGTGAATTGAACACGCTTAAAGTCAGCACTGACTAATTTTGAAAATGTTTTTGCAAGTGTTGTTTTTGCCACTCCGGGGGGTCCTTCTAACAATACGTGACCCTTACATAAAATTGCCGTTAGAAGTGATTCTGTTATCTCTTCATATCCAACTAAAACCTGTTGTGAGCTTTCAATAAAAGCCTTGTATTTATTTTTCATCCTCCGACCCTCCTAAGTGTTAATGCGAGAAAAATTGCCCCTGCACCAATTAGATAATATCCTATGTCTTTTGGCATATAATCCCACATAGTTTTTGTTATCATTTCTTTTGCTGCTTTACCAAATTCACTTTTTACTTCGTCTCCAATATTACTCTCTTTTATGGCGTCTCCCATTTTGTCTAATGTTCCGTCTCTTGCAAGCTCTCTCATGTAATCTCTTGCAATCTTGTAAATGGCATCATAATCTAATTCCTTTAGTAATTTGTATAAAAGCTCCATTTCTTCCTTCCCAATATTATTTTTTATTTGATCAAGTGCTTTTCTTGTTATATCTTCATTAATCTCACCTAGTTTACTTTGGATTTCATCTAGGGTTTCTTGATCTAGATACTTACTCAAATCCTCATCATTGATTTTGTTTAATGCATCTAGTATTTCGTCATAGTGTGAATAACCAACTTCCCCCATATCAATTGCATCATACATATTCAAAAATTCATTTGCTAGATTTGGATCTAGATTGTCAAGAAAGTCAATAGCTTCACTAGCACTATCGAGTCCAAGACCATCTTCTAAATAATTTTCTAGACTGCCATATCTTTGTGAATAATATGCATATTTTAGAAAGTCTTCGTCACGTAAAATTTCGTCATCAAAATTCATACCACCTTCAATTCTTAATAACGCCATTTCTTTAGCTGCTAATTCCATTTGTGAACTACCTATGACAAGACCATCATTTCCGGGTATAAGTGTTAAATTACCATAGGTTATACTATCCTTAAAAGTTCCATTTTCAATGAATCCATATGGGATACCTAATTCATCAAAAAGTACAAATTTTTCTTGTAATTCTAATTCACCTAAAGCTGAAGGCAAAAAGGAAGTTGCAATAATGGTTTTGTTATCATCTGGGAATATTACTTCACTAAACCCACTAGATAGAACGGAACTGATCATAAAGATAAGTAACAGTTTTCTGCTCATCGCTTATTCCACCCCCATATTTTTTGCTTTCAAATCCTTTGAAAATATTTGCTATAATTTTTTTCTCTTCCCCTTCTAAACTTTCAAGTATTTTTTCTCTTGCTCTAAACCCTTCCCCATCATCATGAGAAATTTTACCTTTGTGTAAGTAAGTATTAATTACATATTCATACAAAGTTTCAAGACTGCTTGTGTCTCCTTCTTTTAATTTAACAAACCATTTTCTTATCCACAAAAATAATTTCCGGTCCGGTCTTTTTGCACCGAAAAATTTAGAGAAAACGTATGAGACAATTAAAAGAATTAAAAAAACGTCAACTACTAAAACTAACATTAGTAATGGGCTTTCAATCATAACTTTTAGAATATCTCCAATCATCAAATCCACTTCCTAATTAACATGAACCCTATAGCTAGAATGGCCGTCAAAGTAGTTAAGATTATCGCAGCTTGTATTTCTTCGGTTTCTGAGAGTAGTGTGATGTTTATTTCACCTTTTTCTTTAACATCTTTGTATCCTTCTGCAACACATTTAACCGAAAAACTGAAGTCCCCTGATTCATTTAGTTGAACTTCAAAAGTTCCTTCACCAAATAGGTAATTATTATCTGTTACTTTAGTTATCCTAACTCCACTAGGCGACAAAAGAGTTCCTTCCAAATCACAATCAGCTTGAATTTTTGGGAAAACTGTAGCCTCAATACTAACAAATTCCCCTTCTTTAGCGTCTGGTGGGTGTTTTAGATTTAAAGTAATCTCAATAGGCTTTATATCAAAAAGTGCTACACCTTCAAATGTTTTGTATCCATACTTTGAGCAAGATACTGAAACGCTAGTTTCAAGTGGTCCTGCAGGTGCCTTAAAATACGCTTCTTTGGAGCTTTTTACGGTCTTAGTAACGTCTTCTAGTATTAATTCACAATCCCCATTAGTTATTGGATTCCAATTTTTATCATAGTAATTTGGCTTTATTGAAAATTGTTGAAATGAAAAAGGTCTCTCAGTTGAGAACTGTAATTCAACTCTTGTCTCAACTTCACTTGATATGAATTTTATATTTTCTGAGTTAGAATCGTAGCCTGGTGCAGAACAATATACTTGAATATCCTTTTCTCCAAGAAAATCAATTTCTGCTGTTAATGTGTAATAGTATGATGATGTTTTTACCATATTACCTTGATCTGAATAACATGTAGTAGTGTATGGTGAGATTGCAATTGAGATACTTCTGTAATCTCCAAAATTACCTTCAACTGAGGTTTCTGTTGGGGTAATAGTCACTGGTACTTTGTTTATGTCAAAATTTTGAGATCTACTTTGACTGGTGTGGTATGAGTCACTACAGTCAATATCAACATCATGATATCCACTATTAACTACAGTATAATATCCTCTAAATTCCCTTGACCCTGAATCATAAAATAAATTTAGACTCTCATATGCCCCTTCGTCAGGATCAATATAAGCAGTACAATATCCTGATGTTATGGGATCATCACTCATGTCTTTGTAATCTGCACTAATTGTCAAAGTATCTCCAATTCGAGAAACTGAACTTAAACTCATAAAAATTTTGGAATTAGGATTTACTTCAAACACTTTTTGATCCTCGTCCCCATAACAATTAACTGTTGCTATGCGTGTTCCTGTTGAGCTAAATGATGTCGTTGATTCTGCTCTGTCTGTGTAAATATCCATGATGTAGAATTGCTCAATATTTTCACCTTTTTTTATTTCAAGACTACAAGTTGGACTAGTCACGGGTGTTAGTCCATCCAGAACTACGGCACTAATTATCCAATCCTCATATACATCAACACTAGCACTCGCACTTATGTCCACAGTATATGCAAAAACTGGTAAGAATAATAGTGCAAATACGAGTGCTTTCACAATAAATCAAGTATTGGGGTGTAAATAAGCGTTTTACACAAGTTTAGTCAAAAAACTGTATAAATTATACGTTTTATAAGTTCAAATACTGGGTTTCAAGCTGCTTTTTGCTGTCAATTATGCCAATTGGTGCTGTAGTTTTGAGATACGTCCCTTCTGCTTTAGGTTCTTTAGTGTATATACTTTGTATTTCGTCATGCGCTAAGTCTAATAGTTCTTGGAAAAATGTTGCGTATTTGTCTTTATGATTTTGGGTACTGTGTAAATGTTCTACTGTGTCTTGTGCTCCTTTTGAATTTAAGACGTTTTTTGCAACATTGTATAAATGATCTTTTGAAATTTCAATATTTCTTGACTTCAATCCTGCTTCAATTTTGTCTGCAAAATCTTCAATTTTTAGTGCGGCAGTCATCTCATAATTACCAAATTCACTACCTACAATTATACGATATCTATCGTTTAGTGCGCTTTTTGTTTGAGCATATGCTTCGCTAAAAAGATTTTCTAAATTTTTCTCAAAATTTATAATATCTGGATATACAATTGACTTTGCATAATCTGAAGATAAAAAACTCATGACCGTTTTTAGTTTCTGTGAGAAAATTTCACCAAAATTATTTACTTCTGATAATTCCTTTATTCTATCCAGGTAATTTCTATTAACTTGTGCGAGATGTTCTAAACTGGTTGGATTTTCATATTGGAGTATCGTTATATCTTCATGACTATGTGCTCTTCCAATGCTGACGTCTCTGAAACTTTCAAAAAGTGTTTTTAGTGCCATACCTACTACAAGTTCTGGACCTAGGGGATTACTTGAATATGTTCTTATTGCATCTTCGAGTTCGTTTATTGGATTTTTGATGTTATCATGATATGCCCAAACAACTGCATTATTTCCAATATCACTCATCATATTGTCGACGTATCCTTGTATGCCGTCTAATACAGTCTTATCATCTAATGAAATTACCGGCATTTGTGAAATTAAGTTAGCTGTACTCCCTGGTGTATTAACCTCATTAATTCTGCTTTCTGCCGCAATTACTGCTGAGCGAAAAGCAAGACCATATGCTTCTGGAATTCCTAACGTAGCATATTTTTGTATAGTTTCTACAACTGAATCTGAATTTAAAATTGAATCACCTATAACATTTTTATCTACAGTTCCTGCACTTAGTTTACTATTGTTTAAAATTAATTTTTCAGCAAAATCATTAGCGGTATAGTAATTCTCCCCTAAAATTGCTTGATATTGTTCCCCTAACACATAATTCCTTATTTTTTCCTATTTATATTCTTTACTCATGAGTAATAAACTTAAGGGGAAATGAATAAATGTATCCTGTTTCTAGTTTTGAAATGTCTGTAATTTACGATTCTTCTGCTGTTTTTGAGTATTATACTCACTTAAAGGCAAAAGGTGGGATAAAAATACCGTTTAAACAAGCAATTGAGGTATTTGGTATTAAAAAGGCAGTTGAATCCCTAGATGCAAAATTCAAAACTGAAATAATTTATGTAGTACCAAGCCTTAGTGGGAATAAAGGTCCACTTGAGATTAATGGTAAAAAATTTTATGAGTATTGATGTGCTAACTTTATTACGTCTTTTGGGGTGAGTTCTCTTACCTTTTTTTGTATACCACACGGAGTGTATCCACCAAACTTTAGTGCATTGTCAACTGTCTTATTTGGATATGGAAACACACGTCTGATAAAGTCTTCACATTTAATAAATTCTTCCCACATATTAGGCTCAAGTCTTATTACTGATAACCACACTCTTGGTTGCGGACTAAATACTGTTGGTGGAAAACTTTTCAGTAATTCTAATTTAAATCTAATTTGACTTGAAACACTAAGTCTGCCGTATCCACTCTCTCCTGCAAGGGTTACCATTTTTTTAGCAAACTCTTTTTGAAGCCCTAAGACTGCTGGTTTTTTCGGCAGTGAAAAAATCAATTTACTTGATATGTAAAAAGGAACATTTGAGACTACAATATCACACTTTGGAAAACCAGTCTCTAGTACATCCCCATATATGATTTCGGCACCAATATTTTTTAGGTGTGGTTTTAGTGATTCGTCCTTTTCTATTGCAATGACTTTTTTTGCATTTTTTACTAAGTACTTAGTTATCATACCTTTTCCTGGACCAACTTCAACTACCGTTTCTTTACCGGTTAACTTGGCGGCATCACTGATAAATTTTGCAACTTCTTCACTGTTTAGAAAGTGCTGACCTAGTTTTTGTCC
Source organism: Candidatus Altarchaeota archaeon (assembly GCA_018220935.1). Classification (GTDB taxonomy): domain Archaea; phylum SpSt-1190; class SpSt-1190; order SpSt-1190; family SpSt-1190; genus JAAOXX01. The sequence continues at coordinate 61,024 of JAAOXU010000002.1, forward strand.
CACATTAATCACTGACTTCTTATCTTAAATATGGGTTGCTTTAGTGAACTTTGTGGAAGTATTAAGTCCTCCAAGAAAAAAACGTCTTAGTGGTGATTATTGGTTTATTCATGGTAATGACAAAAAAAATCAATTTATTTTTACCTTTGGCACAGCTAGACGCAATATACACGTAAATGGAAAAAGTGCACAAGATCCAAATTATGCCGCACTTTTTTGGGGTTATTATGATGGTGAGAAAATAATAAAATTCGAAGATTCCTTTCCTTTAGATTTTCCCCCAACTGAACCGTTTGTATTCAAAAAAACTAAAGCTGGATACTTGTTTGAGTATCAAGATACTAGACTGAGGTTCTTAGAGTCATATGCCCCTTCAGTTGATGGAAAAATTTTAACTAACCATATCAAAAATGAATACTTAGTTGTTAAGGGTAAATTATTTGGTAAAAAGTTTAATGGGAAGTCTTATGTGCAAAAGGTTGAAGTGAATACTCCTTTAAAATCTTGGGACTGGTTGAGGTTTCAAGGGGAGACTGTTGGTACTATGTTTCATATACTAAAAAAACCGACACTATTTTTTAATAAAAAAAGTTACAAAGTTAATATTACTGCAAGTGATGGACACATTAAACTAAAATCAAATGAAGTTGATTTAGAAGCAGTACCATATGCACATCATCGCGTACTTATTAGGGGTCTAACTGTTTTCAAGTATGATGAATTTTTTGTTGAGGTCAAAGGAACAATTGGTAAAAAAGAAATCCATGAATTTGGTATGAGTGAGGAAGCGAGAGGAATTGTTTTTTAACTCCCCCTAAACTAAAACGTATGGAACTCAAACACAAAGTTGTACTAATAACCGGATCAAGTGTGGGTATTGGGGCTGAAGCTGCTAAGTTGTTTTCATCTGAAGGTTCACAAGTTATTTTGACTTACAAAAAAAATAAGAGTGAAGGGGAAAAATTGGCTAGTGAAATTAATGCAAAACTAATTCAACTTGATGTTTCAAATAAAGAGTCAATTGATGCTTTAGTAAAAACAGTGATTAGTGAATTTAATCATATAGATATTTTGGTAAATAATGCTGGAGTATTAACTTGGAAAAAATTACTTGATCAGAGTGATGAGGAACTAAAAGATCAGGTTTTGACTAATTTACTTGGATTAATTAGAGTCACAAAAGCTGTATTACCTCATCTTAAGGGTATGATAATCAATATAGCCAGTGGTGCTGGTAAAACCGGTTTTGGGGGGTTATCTCCATATTGTGCTACAAAGTTTGGTGTTAGGGGATTTACTCAAAGTATGGCTAAAGAAATTGATTTACCTCTATATTGCGTGAATCCTGGGATGACTGCGACTCGAATGACAAATTACAAGGGAATTGAACCAAAAAAAGTAGGACAAGTTATACTAAATACAGCTAAAGAAACTTTAAGCAAAAAAAGTGGGGATGATGTTGATGTTTGGGATTACTACTAGTTTATTTCCAAATAACTTTCATCCAGTGAACCTAGAATTATTTGTCTACTCTCGTCATCAACATAATTTCCAAAGCTAAAACTACCATTTCCATTAGTTGTAACGTGTCTTGAAAGTTCTTGTTGGAATCTATGATAAAATAAGCTTTCTCTATCTTCTTTAGAATCCATCTTTCTTACACTATTATCCTCACTAAATAAATCCCTTGCAACTTTGTGAGCTATTGCATAAATTAATGGGACTCGTTTGTGTGGGTGATGTCCTATCCCTTGTGGGGTTTCTAGATAAAATGCACCTGGGTTAAATTCATCATCATCTGTCTTAAAAGATAATTGATCGTCGTTATTGTAGATAACTAATCTATCAATTCCCCCAGTAATGTCTTCTCCGTTTCCTATTTGCTCAACTAACTTTTTGTGATATTTCTCTATTGCAGTTATGGATTTGTATAAGTCCTTATTTGGGATCTCAACTTTTCTAGTCATATGAATTTCTTTTTCTTCTGCTTCTTTAGCGTGTTTTTTTGCATAAGTTCTTGTTGCTTTTTCTGCTACATTTAAAATCCTGTCAGGGACAAACCTAGCAATTCTTTTTATCAGTTTAATCTTACCTGCAAATGCAGTATTCTCTGGATTATATACTGGTGAAGATAAAATCACACCAACTGACTTATCATTTAATTTTGAACCTTCAATTGCCATTGGTGCATGAGCAGAATTAGCCGTCCAAATTATCTTACCGTCAATTTGTGGTATAATCTCTGAATCCCCACTGTAAAGATATTCAACTACTTCTCCAATTGCTTTTGCAAAGTTTTCCATAGTTGCTTTTTTCCTATTCATAGTTGAACCATAATGACCTGGAGTGTTAGGTGTAAATATCCAATCATAGGTATGTTCGAGCATATGATCTTTCATTTTAAAAAACGTTCTAAGACTTGAAGTTACTCCATGTTCAGCTACAAGTCCGTGACCGTGTGTTTTCTCACTATCCTTTTTTCTATAAAGGGAGCCAACAATTTCAAAACCATCTTCAGTTCTAAATTTTATTGAATATTGTTCTATTTCTCCACCATATACTGAGTATGTGTTCTCTTCTTTTTGCACTTCAAGGACTTGTTTGTCCTCTGGTTGTGCCCACTCTAATAGTGACTCTAACTCAGTCATTTGATAATTTTGCTTATGGAGTATATAAGTATTGTCGTGTAACATTTAGACAACTGCCGATATGACTTTTAAACTAATCTCAAAATTTACTAAGAATGTCTACTTCTTGTTTTCTTTTGCATACTCTTGGTATGAATAATACAATAGATAGAGGGTCAAAGTAAGAATCATTACAACAAACCACAACATTTTTTCAGGGAATATTACAAAAATCAAAGTAAAAACAGCCATGTATTTGAATAATTTAGCTCCAAGTTCGTGGGTTTTTTTCCAAACTTTTTTGCTACTAAGAGTCCAAGGGGTTCTAATACCAATAAACCAAGTCTGTTCGCTGTGTTTTAGTAAGTCTGAAACTTGCCAAAATAAAACTGCAAGTGCTGGAATAATAAGGCGTGTAACATCAATTAGAAATCCCATATTGTATGCGAGAGTAAGTACGTGAACATATAGTAAAAATGCAATTATTTGTTCAATAAACTTATGATACTGTGTTTCAAATTTTTTGAGATTTTTCTTTAATGGGTCAAGTTTTGGAATGATTCTCATAAGAGCATACATAAAAATTGCCATTATTGGCATCAAGAACAATCCGAATGTTTTTGAGGAGTATCCATTAACTTCTCCCTTTGCATTCCAGTGAGTTGCTAAAGTGTCGGGGAGTTTTGGATATGCGAGTATACTGACTAAAAAGCCAAGTGCAATCATTAGGTGTATTAATTTGATCTTCACAATACACTTGGTTTTTTGGTCTAATTAAGCATTTATAGCCCTTCCAATTTGATTTGTGTGGATGAACTAAAGGTGGCAATTAAGGCCGCTAAACAAGCAGAAAAAATAGCAAATGAATATTGGGGCGAGCTAGCTTCAAGGAAAGCAGATAATTCTCCTGTTACTATTGCTGATACTTTGGCAGAAGACGTAATAAGAAAAACTATTTTAGAAGAGTTTCCAGATCACTCAATTTTAGGTGAAGAAAAAGGCAAGTCTGGTGAATCTGAATATGTGTGGATAATTGATCCAATTGATGGGACTTTATTTTATTCTAGGGGTATGAAATATTTTTCAACATTAATTTCTTTAATGAAAAAAGATGAACTTGTGTTGGGTGTGTCTAATGCACCAAAGCTTGATGAACTTATGTATGCCAAAAAAGGGGAGGGGGCTTACCTTAATGGAAAAAAAATTAAAGTTTCAAAAGTCTCAAAATTTGAAGACTCCGTGGTTTTTCACAGTAGTGTTGCATCATTTTCTAAAACCAAAAAACTGACTAATCTAGAAGCTTTAGGCCTAAATGTGTGGAGAACTGTAGGGTATGCTAACTTACTTGGCTCACATGCAATCGCAACTGGGGGTGTTGAAGGCTTTGTTGGTGCTAAATTAAAAATTTGGGATATTGCAGCTTTAGCAGTAATAGTTGAGGAAGCAGGGGGTCGTGCAACAGAACTAGGTGGTGGGGCGTTAACACTTGATTCAACCTCTGCAATCCTGACAAATGGGTTAATTCATGATAATTTGTTGAATTTCTTTAGTAAGTCCTTGTAAAACGGGGAAGTAATCGTTTTAAATTGACAGTTTGTTGTGACTTGTGAAAAACAAAGAGCTTAAGGCTATGTCAAAGGGAAAATTAGTGGATGAACTAAAGAATTCCAGGCTTGAACTTATGAAAATCAAGACCAAAAAGAAACTCGGAACCGCGGAGAAACCAAGTATGGTAAAAAATGCCAAAAAGCGCGTTGCAAAAGTATTGACATTCCTTAACCAAAAGGTGAATTAATTGACTGATGATTTTCTAAAATCTGCAGGATTACCTGATGAACTCTGGGAAACTATTGCAAAGGAAAAGCAAAATATTCTAGTTAGAACTGAAAGACGACGCTGGGGAAAATATGTTACTATTGTTGAAGGCTTTGATAAATCAGTTGATGCTAAAAAAATATCAAAAGATCTGAAGACTAAGCTCGCATGCGGTGGTACTTACAAAGATGGTCGAATTGAACTTCAAGGGGATCACCGAAAACAAGTTGGAAAAGTATTGACGAGTTTAGGTTTTCCAAAAGAAAGTATTGATGTGAAATGATTATCGAAGATGAGCTAATTGGGCTCTCCGTTTTAATTGAGACTTCAACAGATCCAAAAAAACACGGCATTGCTGGTCGAGTAGTTGACGAGACAAAAAACATGTTAACAATTGATACTAAAGATGGCATAAAAAAAGTTGCAAAAGGTGAATGTGATTTTGTTTTCATGTATATGGGTGAACAAATTCAGGTTGAGGGCAAGTTAATTATGGGAAGACCTGAAGACAGAATAAAAAAAGGTAAACACTGGTCAAAAAAGTGGAGACTTCCAAAATTCTTTTTCAAATAAAAAGTACGGCCTCTTTATTTTTTAATAAGTTTCCCCTTTTATTTTTTTATACTTACTAAGAAGTTCAAGACATTCCATTGACAAAAAGTCCCCTTCAATTTCAATTTTTAAATTTCCTAAAAACTTTAGTGTAAAATCCTTAATTGGCATCTCATTAAAACCTAATTTAGCAACATCTTCAATTTTAGTACCAAAAACTACCTTATCAATTTTAGCCCAGTGAATGGCAGAAAAACACATGGGACACGGTTCAGTTGTTGAATAGATTACACAACCAGACATATCTTTTCCTAATTTTTTTGATGCGGCCCTTATGGCATTAATTTCTGCGTGTGCAGTTGGATCTCGAGAAAACAATACGGTATTATGAGCCTTAGCAATAATTTTATCATCTCTTACAATAACAGCACCAAATGGACCTCCGTCTTTAGCTTTTATGCCACTAGTTGCTTCTTTAATTGCTTCTCTCATAAATTCTTCCACATTATTTTCTTAACTGAATACAAATAAAGTTTTCTAAAAAATTTTACTTATAAAGGTGTAATCGTTAAAAACTCAAACTTTAAGTCTAGATTACTCAGATTACCTATTTGGCTTCAAATTCTCCTTATTTTTATTAAAATAAGGCATTTTGGTCCATTTTACCCTAAAAAGGCATTGAGTTACTTAAAGTTACCAATAGGAATATATTTAAAAACCCTTTTCCGTGTCAAAGGTATGGATAGCAATAGGCCCATAGCTGTTAGGGGACAAACCTTTACTGGTAAAGTAATTAAGGCTAATTCCCCAAATTCAGCCGTCGTTGAATGGGACCGAATCGTGAAGGTAAAAAAATACGATAGGGCCTACAAAACTAGTTCAAAAGTTCTAGCTCACGTTCCAAAGGGAATGCGTGTTAGAGTCGGAGATCATGTTAAAATTGGCGAGACAAGAAAATTGTCCCGTGCTAAATCCTTTGTTATAGTGGAGATTACAAACGATGGTAAGAAGAATTAAGACTGTTTTGAAAAGACCTCCTAGGATGAGGACAATTAGAGCTTTGCCTAGTAAGGCTAAGATGCCAGCAGTATGTAACTCTGGTGCAAAAATTGTTGAAGTAATCTCAGTCATTGGATACAAAGCTACACGAGGTCAACAACCTTCAGCCACTATTGGTGATATGGTTGTAGCTTCAGTGAAAAAGGGAAGTCCTGATTTGAAGAAAAAAGTAGTTCGTGCCATTATTGTCCAGACTAAACAAAAGTTTAGAAGGATTGATGGTAATTTTGTTCACTTTGAGCAGAATGGGGCTGTTGTAGTGGATGAGGATGGTAACCCTAAGGGAACTGAAATCAAGAGCCCAGTTGCAAGAGAGGCAGTTGATAGATGGCCTGGTTTAGGTAAGATTGCAAGTATGGTGGTATAAGTTGAAAGGAATAAATTCAAGACTGGGTGAGGAACTTCGAACTAAGTATAAGAAGAGAAATACACCCATTAGAACTGGAGACAAGGTCAAAGTAAAAGTTGGTCAGTTCAAAGGTAACATTGGAAAAGTCTTGAGTGTAATTAGTTCCGGTCATGTTACTGTTGAGGGTCTTGAGAGATCTAAAGCAGACGGAAGTAAAATTCACGCAAAAATTCACGCAAGTAATGTTCAAATAATTGAGTTAGTTGAAGATAAATGGAGAAAAAAAATACTTAAGAGGTAAAAAAAATGATTAGACACTTAAAACGGGTTGTGAGTCCAAAGTTTTGGCGAGCAGGTAGAAAGAATTTCCTGTGGATAACACATCCAAATCCAGGACCACATGCAGCAAGAAGCTCAATCCCACTTCAAGTATTAGTTAGAGATGTATTGAAATTGACAAAGACGGGGCGCGAAGCTAGGGCGGTAATTAGAGCTGGCCAAGTTTTTGTTGATGGAGTAAGACGAAAGGAACACAAATTCCCTGTAGGCTTACTTGACGTCATTGATTTTCCTGCCCTCAAGAAACAGTACAGAGCCGTTCCGTACGAAAAAGGCTTGAAGGTAGTTGAGATATCCGCCGCCGACGCGAAGCTGAAACCTATTCGAGTTATATCGAAGCAGCTTGTGAGTGGTGGAAAAACTCAAGTTACGACCCACGATGGCCGTAACTTTTTGGGTGCGTCCGCCAAAGTTGGCGACACCCTCCTAATCGAAAATAACAAGATCAAGAAAATTTTAGAAATGAAACCTGGTCAACTTTGTTTAGTCTTTAGGGGAAGACAAGCAGGTCGTATGGGTAAGTTACTAAAATTTGAAGGATCTGCACAAAATCAAGGTCTAGCTCAGCTAGAAGGAAATAAAGATGTTTTTGAAGCCCCTGTAAGCTACATTATGGTAGTTGGGGAAACAAAACCAGTGGTGAGTGTAAATGCATAGTCCAAGAATTGAGAAGGTTACAGTAAATATTGGTGCTGGAGAGGGTGGTGCCAAGTTAGAGAAAGCTGTAAAGCTTTTACAAAAATTAACTGGAAACAAACCAGTAAAAACTAAGACTATGAAAAGAATCCCAACCTTTGGTGTGAGACCTCGAATGTTTGTTGGAACTCTAGTAACTTTACGAGGTGAAAGTGCTCACGATTTCTTAAAGCGTGCTTTGGCTGCTAAAGGTAATAAACTAAAAATAAAATCAATTGATAAATTTGGTAATTTTTCATTTGGTATTAAAGAATATATTGATATTCCAAAAGTAAGATATGATCCAGAGATTGGAGTGTTTGGTATGGATGTTTGCGTTACTATGGGAAAACCTGGATACAGAGTCAAAAGGAGACGCGTTAAAACATCAAAAGTTGGTAAAGCTCAATTAGTTACAAAAGAGGATGCAATTGTGTACCTCAAGGAAAATTTCGGTGTAGAGGTGGACAAATGAAATCTAAGATGGTAAAAAAATCAAGGCTACAAGAACTTCGTGATCAATATGGTCAAAAGCATGTTAAAAGAACAACTATAATTCAAAGGCTAAAAAGAAAGTTTGGTATAGGGTCAAGAAGATGCTCAAGCTGTGGAAGCTATGGCAGCCACTTAAGAGTATATAGTCTTGGAATGTGCCGACAGTGCTTTAGAGAGAATGCACCAAAATTAGGATTTAAGAAATACGGGTGAAAAAAATATGTTAAATGATACATTAGCAAATCTGTTGAGTTCAGTAAAAAATGCTGAGAGGAGTGGTAAGAATGGACTTCTTTACAATCCTGTTAGTAAGTTGTCTACTAGTGTACTTATGATTATGAAAAATGGTGGATATGTTGATGACTTTGAGGCGATCCAAGATGGGAAAGGTGGAATTTACAAAATTAAGTTGACTAAAAAAATCAATGATTGTAATGCTATTAAGCCACGTTTTCCTGTTACCAAAGATAACTTTACTAAGTGGGAAAAGAGGTTCTTACCTGCACAAGGTTTTGGTATTATTATTCTTAGTACAAGTCAAGGAGTTATTACTCACACTGAAGCTAAAAAGAAAGGTATTGGAGGTAGACTACTAGCTTATGTCTACTGAGCAAAAAAAACTGGTGAAAAAATGAGAGCAGAAATCGAAATTACGGAAGGGGCAAAAGTTGAAGTTAAAGGTAAAGTGATTACTCTCACAGGTCCTTTAGGAACTTTAACTAGAGATTACACTCATATGCCTCTAGTTAGTTTTTCTGTTAAAGATAACCTTGTAATTATTGAGACTCCAAGGGAAAGAAGACAAGACAAGATGTTTTTGAATACTGCCAAGTCACACGTATCAAATATGATTACAGGTGTAACAAAAGGATACAAATACGAACTTGAAATTGTTCATGTTCACTTTCCTATCAGAGTTAACGTTAAAGGTAATGATATTGTAGTTGAGAACTTCCTTGGTAGTAAGGTCCCAAGAAAATCATGGAAGTATGAGGATGTTACTGTTAAAGTTAATGGTAAACAAGTTAGTGTTGAAGGCTTGAATAAAGAGCATGTGGGACAAACATCAGCTAATCTTGAACACCTAACACATGTTAGGGACAAAGATAGACGTGTATTCAAAGACGGCGTATATCTAACAAATAGAGGTCATATCAATGAGTAAGGACTTTAAGAGACAGGAACATTGGAAGTACAAGAGCCTTGGCACTAAATGGCGAAAGGCTAGAGGTGCTAAAAATCCATATAAAGAAGGTAGGGGTGCTGGTAAGCCAGCAACACCGTCAGCAGGTTATAGAAGTCCAAGAGCTACTCGTGGTAAGCATCCAAGTGGTCTAATTGAAGTTAGAGTATTTAGGCCTAAGGACTTAGAAGGATTGTCCAAAGAGACTAACATTGTCCGAATTGCAGGAACTGTTGGTGCAAAAAAGCGAATTGATATATTCAAAAAGGCCAGGGAAACTGGCATAAGGGTGATACAAAATGAACCTAAAAGTTCAGAAAAGAATAGCGGGTGAATTGCTTAAGTGTGGTAAGGACAGAGTCTGGTTTAATCCAGATGAGTTGTCATCTATAGCTAAAGCCATAACAAGACAAGATATTCGAGGCCTAATGAATAAAGGCTTAATCAAGAAGAAGCAAGATAAGGGAGTTAGTCGAGGACGTGCTCGTGAAATCATGGCAAAAAAGAAAAAGGGCCGAAGAGTTGGTGCGGGAAGTAGAAAGGGTACTAAGTATGCAAGATTCCCTAAAAAGGATAGATGGATGCTAAAGATTCGTGCACAACGAAAAGTTCTAAAAACTTTACGTGACGCAGGAGAAGTAACAAGAAGCCTGTACCGGAGACTGTACCTTATGGCAAAGGGTGGAGTATTTAGAAGTAAAAATCACATGGGTGGTATCATATTACAAATTAAGGAGAGGGAGAGTAAATGAAAAGACTTAATCTAAAAAGACGTGTTAAGGGAATCACTGACTACAAAAAGCGTTTGAATCTATTGAAGTCTGGTAAGACTAGACTCGTAGTTAGAAAGACTGCTAATAATATTGTAGCACAACTTATTGATTATGTACCTGAAGGCGACAAAGTAATTCTTACAGTTGACATGAAAAGTATTAGAGCAAATGGGTGGAGAGCAGGAGTAAATACGCCTGCTTCATACCTTATAGGATATGCGTTAGGGATTCGTGCAAAGGAGCATAAAATTAGTAATGCAATTCTAGATACTGGACGACATGCAAAATCAAGCAAGATTTTTGCTGTTGTTAAAGGTGCAATTGATGCTGGACTAAAAGTCCCAATGGGAGAGGGTGCGGCACCAAGTGAAGCTAGAATTTCTGGTTCACATATTACTGCGTACCAAAAAGATGCTAAAGGTCATCAATTTGCAAAATACAAATCAGAAAAAATAGATATTGCTAAAGACTTTGATAAGGTCTTAGCTAAGATGAATCCCGCAAGCGGGAAAACTCCTGTAAAATCCCGCACAGCGGGAAAACAGGAAAACCCCGCAAGCGGGGAAAAAGGTGTATAATATGGATAATTGGATTCCAAAAACAAAACTAGGAAAAATGGTTAAGTCTGGTGAGATTAGTTCCATTCACGAAATCCTAAATAACGGGATAAAAATAATTGAACCAGAAGTAGTTGATACTTTAGTTCCTGGTCTAAGAACTGATTTAATGAAAATAGGCCAATCTAAGGGTAAATTCGGCGGTGGAGCAAGGCGCCCATTTAGAAGAACCCAAAAGAAAGTTAGGGAGGGTTCAAGAAACACATATACCTATCTAGCTGTTATTGGTGATGGTAATGGTTTTGTTGGTATTGGAAAGGGTAGTAGTAGAGAAAGTATGCAAGCCCGACTCCGTGCAGTAATTAATGCTAAAAGAAATATCAAGTACGTCTTTAGAGGTTGTGGTGATTGGGAGTGTGGATGTAAAACAACTCACAGTCTACCTTTCAAGAGTGAAGGTAAAGCAGCTTCAGTTAGAGTAGTACTAAAACCCGCACCAAAAGGAACGGGACTCGTTCTTAGTGATGAGGGTAAAAAAATTCTAAAATTAGTAGGTATCAAGGATGCTTGGTCTGAAACGTATGGGGAGAGTAGAACACGTATGAATTATGCATATGCTATAGTTGCTGCTCTTGCAAACATTAGGACTACTAAAATCCCAGAAGGTTACCTAAAGCATGGAGGCGTTAAGTGATGATAGGAATTATTAGAATGCGTGGTGTGGTAAATACTGAGCCAAAGATTAGAACGGCTTTTAGAATATTAGGGCTAAACCGAAATTTGACTCTGGCTTTAACTGAGCCTAGTGCCGATATTAAAGGTGTCATTAATACTGTCAAAGATTATGTTACTTGGGGCGAAGTGAGTAAAGACGTAATAAAGAAACTCGAAGAGCTTGGCTCAAAGGGTGATAAGATAAAAAGATTTAGACTTCATCCACCCCGAGGTGGTTTTAAGAAGACTATAAAGCGTCCTAAACCTGATGGTGAATTAGGTTACAGGGGCGAAAAAATCAACGAGCTTATTCTTAAGATGCTCCCATAAGTCTTTTAAACTTCTCTTTTCTGGTGAGTTTATGGCTATACGAGGACGTGGATCTAATACACATGGCAAAGGAACTCACCGCCGAGGTAAAGGTAGAAAGGGTGGTCAAGGTAATGCGGGTTCAAATGATTCACGATGGATGAGCACTATTAAGGGTGGCAAAGTAAAAGCAGGCGCAAGACCTGGTAAACATGGCCATCTCGGAAAATATGGGTTCACTCGTGGTAGTTTAACTAAAAGACCTGAGACTGTAAATTTAAACTGGGTGTCTGAGCACTTTGACAATAAAGTTGATTTAACCGAAATTGGGGTACAAAAACTTCTTGGAACTGGTAGATTAACTAAACCACTAAAAATTAAAGTCGAGCAATGGTCTAAGAAGGCTGAAGAGAAAATCAAGGCCGCTGGCGGAGAAATTGCTCAGTAAATCTAAAAGCTTTTAAGTTTATTTCTTAAACCCACCTGTGGTATTTGAAAGAATTGCAAAAATCATTCCTGAAGTAAGAGAGCCGATTAGGCGCTTGAGTTTCAATGAGAGACTTAAGTGGACTGTCATTGTTTTAGGTTTGTATTTTTTGATGTCAAATATTCCACTATATGGCTTAAGCACTGCAGCAATTGACCAGTTTGAAAATTTTAGGGCAATTATTGCTGGTAATTTTGGGTCGATTGTCACTCTTGGAATTGGTCCAATAGTTACTGCTAGTATTATTTTACAACTTTTAGCTGGTTCAGACATACTTCAGATTGATACGAGTACACCTGAGGGTAAAAAAAGGTATGAATCAATTGAGCGTGTACTTGTCATTGTTGTTACTTTGTTTGAAGCTGGAATCTATGTGTTGCTTGGCGGGCTGCCGGCACAAAATCCTGGCTTTTGGCCTCAACTGATACTGATTGCTCAACTTGTGCTTGGAACTTTTCTATTAATTTTAATGGATCAGGTGAGCTCACGTTGGGGCTTTATGAGTGGTATTAGTCTTTTTATTGCGGCTGGAGTGAGTGAGCAAATTATGACTGGAATTTTTAATCCACTCCCAAACCCACAAAATCCGGGAGTCCCCGCGGGAAGACTTTTTGCGGCCCTTGCATATTTATCACAAGGTGATCCCGGTTCAGCACTGTCTATTTTCTTACCTGTTCTTTTTACAATTGGAATTTTCTTACTAACAGTATATGCTAGCGGAATTAAGATTGAGATCCCTCTGGCCTTTGCTCGAGTTAGGGGTGCAGTCACAAGGTGGCCTCTTAATTTATTTTATACTTCTAATATTCCAGTTATCTTTACAGCTGCTCTAATTGCTAACTTCGAGTTATGGTCCAGGTTCTTAGCTAATAGGGGAATTGGCTTCTTTGGGCAGTTTGATGCCTCAGGACAGGCTATTGGTGGACTGGCATTATATTTTATCCCACCAACTGAATTAATTTATTATATACTGTTTAGTCCAGTTGAATTTTTCACTGGTATCTTTTCTGGAGGGATCTATTTACAACTTGTACTTAGAGCTATAGTTTATACTATTACGATGGTTGCAGGCTCAATAATGTTTGCAAGATTTTGGGTAACTACATCCAATATGGATTCAAGGGCAGTTGCAAAACAAATACAACAAGGTGGTTTTGGGATACCTGGCTTTAGACGAGATCCTCGGATTTTAACCAAAGTACTTGATAGATATATTCCATATCTAACTGACCTTGGTGCTGTGGCTGTTGGTCTTTTGGCAGCGCTAGCTGACTTTACTAATGCTTTGTCTAGGGGGACTGGTATTCTTTTGGCTGTGATGATAATCTATAAATTATATGAAACAATAATGCAACAATATGCAATGGATATGAATCCGGGAGTAAGAAAATTTTTGAAAGGTGATTAAAATGAATTTAGAATTTGCACTAGTAATTTTTGTATACATGTTTATCATAAACTTTGTTATGAAAAAAGCAGGTGGCGTGGAACTGAGAGAAATTGAAAAGGACGTAAAAAAACTGCTTAAGCAGGCTAGGGCTGGGGATGAAAAAGCCCTAAAAAAATTAAACAAGACTAACTCTAAGAGAATGAAGCTTGCAATGAGGGGTCAATTATACTTACTCCCAATTGTGATTCCTTCGATATTCTTCATTAAGAGTAGATACATAGATTTTCAGTGGACTATCTTTGGTCACACATTTGGCTGGTTAGGCTCATTTTTGATACTTGGAATACCAGCAAGTATGGTTGCTGACAAGATTGTCAAGAAGCTTCTCAAATATAGTTAGTTTTTAAAAGGACTAACGGGAGAACTAAAATGCGTCCGTCTGAACGAGTATCTAGAAAAAAGAAGGTAAAAACACCTGGTGGTAAGTTTACTTTTTATAGAGTTAAAAAGAAGGATAGTCAGAGCTGTGGCGTTACTGGTGAAGGGCTTAAAGGTAAGCGAAGAAGTAGGGCACATCCAGATGTTACCTCTAGTATTTCAAAGGAACTTGTAAAAGCGAAGGTGAGAAATTATGCTAAGAAAGAATAGACTTGCAGTAAAGATTGCTGGTAGAGATAACGGCCTTTGTGTTATTCTTGCTGCTAGAAAAAAAGACGGCAAGCTTCAAGTCGTGGGACCTAATGTTAGAAAAAGGTGGGTTAATCCCGCACACTTAGAACCACTACCTGAAAAAATTGATACTACTAAACTTGCTGACGATGAATTAATTGAACAACTAAGAGTAAAAGAAGAAGAGTTTAAACAAACAAAATTAACTTTTATTCAAAAAGAATCATTAAAGGCCAGGCTTGGTCGTTAACTAAAGTTTTCAAGCTTCTGCAGCAACCTGATTATAATTTCCTAATTGATTTAGGTAATTTTCAACTTCCCCAGTATCTGGTTCTGATGTTTCTGCTTTACTATATTGTCCATAAATTACACCAAGGTAAATGGAGTGTGCACCACCCTTTAGTCTTAAAGTGTTAAGGTCGATATAATCTTGACCCTTAGTCTTTCTTGCTTCTGCATAAAGTTCACTATATGCTCCTGAAACTGCACTATATGTTTCTGTTTCAAAATTAGAATATTCACGCGCTTTTTCTACTATTTTTTGTGCCATTGCGTTACCTGCAACCTCACTTGGTAATTCGTCAAAATAATACTCATCACTTACGCCTCCAAGGAGTTTATGAGCGCCATCAAAGCCCCCACCTAATAGTTCGTAAATCTTATCAAAAATGCTAGTAGCGCCATCGGTAACCTTTTGGATACCCTCACTTACTGGTCTATAAATTGCATCCATGTAGTTACTCACGAGTTTCAATATTATAAGCTTTTCTGGTGGCGAGGCTTTGTATCATAAATGCAGTTTTGCACAATTTAAGGGTATTTACACGAGTTTATTGTTTTTGTTGTTCGGGTATGCTCACCATAGATAGTTTGAATTTATTGTCAGTTTCAACAGTTACAGACTCGTATTCTACATATATGCCCCTTCCAGAGATTCCGAAGGTGAATAACAATTTTGGTTTTTTTACTCGAATGTCAAAATTCATTTTGCTTTTAATCATACCAACTTCAATGTCTTTAATTTTTCCCCCAACAAGAACATTTTTTAGAATTAGCTCGTTTTTTTGAAAGTTATAAACTCCCTCCGCATTGAAAGAATATGTCCCTTCTGGATAATTCTCAATGCCTTCACTATTCAGTTTTTGATTAACCATACGTTTCCTTAGAGACTCAACGAAATCTAGAAACTTAATGGGTTTACCTTTGTGTTCAATTTCCGTGGTTTCGGGGTCACATTTGACC
>JAAOXU010000003.1 GCA_018220935.1 Candidatus Altarchaeota archaeon
GGTTTTGACAACATCTACGCAGTTGGAGACGTGACTAACGTCGAAGAACCAAAAACAGCTCAGAATGCAGAAAAACAAGCTAAAATAATAGTTAAATCCATTTTGTCTAAAAAAAACGTCAAGTACAAATCAAAGAGAAGACCCATGCTTACTAGTCTTGGAAAAAATAAAGGAATACTCACATACAAAGAATTCACACTAAAAGGAAAAATTCCAGCCCTACTAAAAAATTTTGTAGAGTATAAAACTTTAAAAAAAATAAAAGGGTAAGAGGTTAAAGCCCAAAGACTAAAACTTCTCTTGACCCATCAAGGTTTTCTCTAAACTATATTCACCAGCACCATGTAACTTAGTTACAAGAAATACTGCAACGTATAAAAGTGCAAGTTCACCACCGTTCTCAAAAGGAAATAACCCTTGTGGTGCGTGAACTGTAATATACGCATACAACATTTCCAAAACACCAAGAACTGATGCCAATCTAACGAAAAGCCCCAAAGCAATTGCAAGTCCAACTACAATTTCAATAACACCGGCCCACCAGAATACACTAAGTGTTGCCGTTACGTTACCTCCAAAGAAGCCGAACTTCATAAGGCCGTGACCTAAAAAGAGTAAACCAACTATTACTCTAAAAGCTAGGTAATAATACGCGCCAAATTTCTCGTTTAGTTCGCTAATCATAAAGTTAGCTTAACAGTGTGAATATTTATGCTCTATTAACCAAGTGTAGGATTTTTCCCAACATAATAGCCTTCACTTTCGGCAATTGGCGTCCAACTCGTACACGTGTCATAAAATTCTTTTATTGAACCCTCACAGTATCCTTCCCGACAAGGCACACCACCAGCAGAGAAAATACAGTAGTCAGCATCCCACCTAAAACTCTCATATGGTCCAAACCACTGTAAGAATATGACGTCTTTATACGCATTAATTGAGGGTTCCATGCCAAAAACAGTCGCACCATCTTCTACATTTTCAAACATATTTGGGAATGAATAAGGAGATGCAATAAAAGCTGAAATAGTTATTGCATAGATAATTTGCCGCACACCCCACTTAGTCTCGGATAATGAAAGAGCTGCATAAATAAAAAAGTCAATTAAGAATCTTTCTTCCTTGTGAGTGAGTTGCAAAAAGTAAATAGCTGATGCAAAAAATGCCAGAGTTGTTGGCTTTTTATTAACAATTGCAAAAAACACGAAAGGGGCTGAGAGTGCTAGTAGCGTTAGATAAAAAAAGATACCTTTTTCCCAAAACCAAAGAAATTCAGGTTGATTAATTATGCCACTTGCCGCCACAAATTGAAAAAGGGGATCTTTGAAGTTTACTAAAGCCCATAAAAAATACGGGACTAAAATTAAGAGTTGACCTTTTAGTCGTTTTTTCCAGTTACCATAAAACAGCGAGAAAGGCATGTAGATAAAATAAGTAAATCGTGTGAGTCCTGCTAGGGCTGCAAAGGCACCAGAAGTCACACCCCTAGTCGAATATGACATTACAATAAAAAGTGTAGCCAAAACGTGGCTTAGGGGCATATGAGAAAATTGAAAAAAGATGGGATGTGTTATTATTATTAGTCCTGCATATTTTCTGCTGTCTTGAAACTTGAAGTAAGTTATGAGTGGGATTAAAAGATATATGAGGGCGGTAGCAAGTTTCATACCAAAGGGCATTGAGATACCAGTCAACCAAATTGAACCTAAAACTAGTGGCCAGATTATCGGCCGATACCAGGAAGAGTATCCTAGACCTGTAAACATGTATTTACCGTGAGCTAAGTACTCAGCATCGTCCCACGCAGTTACCATGGGTTCTTTTAGAAAAAAAATAGCAATCAGTAAATAAGTTAAAACAAAAAACCAATTTTTTTTCAAGGAGACTAACAATTTATTCCCTGACAAACCAATCCCTCCAACACTGAAAGTTCAAGATTACCATAAGTCACACCTTCAATTACGATTGAGGGGAAGCTAGTAATATTATAGAGTCTTAAAAGTGTTAGTGCAACAGGATCATCTCCTGCAAACTGCATATTCACAGGGAAGATTAAAAGGTCCTCTCCGTATTTTCTTTTAAGGTAGTCTAATCTAGTTGACAGTTCATCACAATCACCTTCACAATTTTTATCAAAGAAATATAAAATTGATGTCGAATTCCAACCACAGTCTCGTTTGTAAATATCAGCAAGGCGCCAATACCGTATATTAGAAAGTAAATATCTTCTATAGAGCAGATTTTTTTCATCAAGTCCAAAAACTGAAGCTTCTGAATAAGTAGTATAATAGTCAAGAGATTTACTAATATCACTCACGGCACCACTAATAACCGGTAAAAATGCAGGACAGTTCAGCTCTTCTAATAATTGACTCTCCAAAAAAAGAGAAGTTGAATAGATTGAAATCTCATCTAAGTTTGATCTAATTTTGTCAGTTCGAAATTGGTCCCAGACCATGCCAACACTAAAACCAGACACGAACACAATAAGTGTTATTATCCCTGCCATTACCGGACGACTTACCATGTATAATCACCTTTAATCCACGAGTATATAGCTAAAAGTGTCGCCGTTGTTATGGCAACACCGTATATCCCAATAAAAAGCAGTGCGTCTAGTATTTTAGGATTTTCATCTTGAAATTTTGAAGCTAGATACAAAAACATTAGAGTCATTACCGCCATAAAAATAGTGTAGACTACCATCTGCATATCAATTGCTAAAGGGTCTAGACCAAATTTAAGGGTCCGTAAATATGTCAAGGGATCAAAACCCACATACCGAATTATGTTAACTAAAGGTTCAATCATATTGTAAGTGAATTTAACAACCATAACAAGTAAAACTAAGGGTACTATGTGATAAAGTGCATTTAGCATATTTTGTCTACCAAATTCAGTAGTAGGCTCAATGCTTTTTGGATGTTTTTGTACAGCATCCATAAAACCAGCTTTCCACCTTCGCCTTTGTTTTACTAAATCAACAATGGTTTGAGGCACGTCTGTATATACATAAGCTGTTGGAGACAATCTCATTTTAAACCCTTTTTTTCGCAATCTGAATACAACTTCCAAGTCTTCAGCAATGGATTTTTCATCAAATCCACCAATAGATTTTAGATCTGAGACTCTAAACATAGAAAAAGGACCAGGAGCTACAATTTGAGCATCAAACCCACTTAAGATATTAGACAGGTAATTACTGTAAATATATTCAATAGCTTGAATTCTAGCTAACACACGTTTTTTTTCTGAAGGTAAAACGCAGGGCGTTACTACGCTGACACCTTTAGAATATCTCACCAAAGAAGCGATTGCTTTTGGAGCTGCTTGTGAATCAGCATCCATAGTAATCATAAAATTTGTTTTTGTAATTCGCATTACTTTGTTAAGTGAATATGCCTTGCCTTTATTCTTTGAATTTTTTAATAGAGTTACATCAAAGTTTGGATTGTCTTTTATGAATTTTTTGACTTCATTTATCGTTTTATCTTTTGATTTATCATCAACCACAATTACGTGAATTTTTTTCTTTGGATAAATTGAATTATTTAATGACTGTAAGGTCTTGTAAATTCCACGCTCTTCATTGTATGCTGAAATTGCAATTGTCACATCTGGTGTTGATACTCTATTTTGCTCGTCATTTACGGCATCAAAATATAGTAAAAAGTAGTAAGAAGCCACATAAATGGATAGAATGGCCACAAACCAGGCTAAAATCGTCAAAAAGTCTATCACAGCTAAATTATTCAAAAGCGATTATAAAGATACTGAGTAAAGCAAATTGTGATACTTGGGATTGAAAGTACCGCCCATACTTTTGGTGTTGGTATGTTTAGCAATAAAGTAATCAGTAATGAATGGGATATGTATAGGCCAAAGACGGGCGGAATACACCCAAGAGAAGCTGCAAACCATCACGTTGAGGTTGCAAAGGAAGTTGTAAAAAAGGCCATGTTAAAAAAACCAAAGGCAATTGCGTACTCTTGTGGTCCTGGCATAGGTCCTTGTCTTAAAGTTGGTACTATAATTTCCCGGTATCTTTCAAATAAGTATCAAATACCTTTAGTTCCCGTAAATCACGGAGTTGCACATATGGAAGTTGGATTATGGTCAACTAAAGCTAAAGATCCTGTTTGTGTGTACGCGAGTGGAGGTAATACTCAAATAATTGCCAGAGACAAGACGTGGAAAATCTATGGAGAGACTCTTGATATTGCACTAGGTAACGCTCTTGACAAACTAGCTAGAGATTTAGGTATTGCTCATCCAGGTGGTCCATCCATTGAAAAACTAGCAAAGAAGGGGGAGTTTATTGATATGCCTTATACTGTCAAAGGAATGGACTTAAGTTATTCAGGGATTATGACTCACGCAAGACGATTACTAAAAACCCATAAACCTGAAGATGTCGCACGTGGTTTTCAAGAACACGCTTTTGCAATGTTAGTTGAAGTAACTGAGCGTGCACTAGCCCATACAGAAAAAGGGGAAGTTTTACTGGTTGGTGGAGTTGCCAAAAACAAGAGACTAATTGAGATGTATAAAATTATGTGTGAAGAGAGGGGTGCTAAGTTTTTTGTGGTACCAGATGAACTAGCAGGGGATAATGGAGCCATGATTGCATACAACGGAAAAATTAGTTTAAAAAAAGGTTTCTCAATTAAACCTGAAGATGCGGATTATTTTCAAAATTTAAGGGTTGATACTGACTTAGAAAAGTTATTTAGACTTTAATATAGACATATTTTCTAGTCACTGCATCTCGTTTTCTCATGGCTTTACCAACCTTTAGAAGATTCCTCAAACGGTTAGCAGTATAACCATAACTTCGATTAATTTTCTTTGAAATCTCTTCAATGTTTTTTGGTGTCTCTATTGTTACTAAAATCAAGTCATCAACTTCTAAAGATTCAAGTTCTTGCATTACTGCCACCCTTTCACCTGAACTCATCTTTGAGACAGCACCAATTATGAGGTCAAGTCTACTCACTCGCTCTCCTGTTGGACCTAAAGGCTTGAGTTCATCTCGAATTTCTTTTACAAGTTCATATATGACATCAACCTTTTCATTAGGAGTCGCAGGCTCTTGCTTTTGACTGAACACTTTTAGGAATCCAAACACAATAAATGTATAAGACAGAAAATAAATAAGCATTCCCCGTGTAACAAGATTTAGATTTTACCCACATTTTCATTGATTATAACAGAATAATCGCCACTTAATTTGTTCTTGGCTACGTGAAACGCACGCTTAATTATTGGAATGTGTTTTTTATCATCAACATAAACTGACATAATTTCCTTACCTTTCTTTAGTCTTGCTGCCATTCCAATTGGCTTACCAAAAGACTTTCTCATACCTTGTTGGAATCTGTCAGCACCTGCCCCAGTTGCCATCGGATTTTCACGCAAGACGTGGTGTGGATAAGTTCTAATTCTAAAATGAAAATTTTGTCGGCCAATTAATTTGTTTAAGTGCCTAAATACAGACATCCTAATAGCTTCTAATTGATTATGTCTAACTTGAACAGGGTACTTAGCAATCATATCAACGCCAATCTCCCATTCACGTTTAGATTTATTACCCATATCAAAAATTTGAATTTTTGGACCAGGTACACCTCTAATGAAGGCTTTTTTCATGACTTTAATGGCCCTACGAGTGTACGCCCTACTCTTAATATATCGATAACACTTAGCAGGTCTCAAACCCATAGGTCAGATGAGTTTCATTGCTTTAAAAAACTTAGTTTTGCTAAAGTTATGTTAGGTGGCTTAAAGCGATAGTTTCTCCTGATTACGAAGAGTTTCCCGTAGAACGGGAGTTATCACAAGAAAATATAAAAAAAGAAAAAAAATTCCCCGAAGGGAACTATTCTTCGACGTAGCTTGTAGCTGAACTTGCAGTTACCTTTCGTTCTGCTAATCCACTCAAAGCGCTGATGTCCTTTGCTCCAGTTAAGTACTGGCTCAACATGTATGCAGCTGCTCTTGTGTCTTTAGCGTCCCATCCGGCCACTACCATAGCTTGTGCACTGAATGGTGTTGCTGAAGCATCGTACAGCTTAACTACACCTTTTCCAGATGTACCATCATATCCAAAGAAATCTTGGATAGCAGCGTCATCTGAACCAATTAAGGTCTTTGCAACAGTGTTAGCGTAAGGTCCACCAACAATTACTAATGGAGTTCCACTAGTGTCAGCTTCACTGTCTAATACTGCTACTTCAGTGTTCAATGCAGTCATAATGTAGGTAACGTCTCCAGCCACAGTTGTGGTTGATCCGCTGCCTCCACCAATAAATGCTTGAATCTTGGTCTGCGCATCAGGCATCTTAATAACTACTTCGTCACTGTCTGCGTTACTTTTAACTGAGCTCAAAATTGCACCGTAGTGTGTTAAGAGTGATCCATCAAAAGTACCAACAGCGGTTCGGTCGTTATCGTCGACGTAAACATCGCTTGCTTCAGATTCTTCAGCAGTTGTTCCCAAGTGAGTAAAGTGACTACTACTTACTGTAGCATTCAAAATAATCGTTGAGTTAACGTCTGTTGATCCCGTAACATCGTCTAGTTGGATGTGTACACCAATGTTTGCACCATTATTTTCTAATGCAAGGTATGGTAAACTGTCTCCATATTGGAGGTACCAACTTGTTTGTACGGTCTCTGTTGCTGAAGCACCGCCTGCAAAGGTTACGTTCTCACCAAATTTGTATTTGCTACCATCTTTGAAGAAGATAGCGATTACGTCATCAGTTGAGTTACCTGCCCATACATCTTCGTAGAAGTATATGGCGATATCTGCTGCGTCGTTTGTAGCATCAGTAAAACCTGTATCACTGGATGTCGAAACCCTTATGATTTTTGCGTCTGCAAATAGTTCAGTATCACCAGTTAGGTCATACAAACTAATACCAGTTTCAAATTCAAACGTGTATGTTCGGTCTGCGTCTGGTAGCATAGATTGTAGTTCAATCTTTGCATAGTCATTAGGTAACAGGAAAGCATCTCCGACCATTATAGGAGAATCCTTGTAATTGTCCCATGCTTTCTCGTTCTTAACACCTAAGTAAGCGATTGCACCGTCTGCTCCAACGTCAATGTCCCAAACCCATGTTGGGTCATTTTCATCTTCTCCGATGAAAGCTTCACCATCAGTGTACTCTTCACTAACATCGTCCTTACCAATAAGGAGTGATACTAGTGAGTTTTCAGGTGTATTTGATTGGTAAATCAAACCTGTAACTTTAACTCTTAAACCGTTCACAAGTAGACCATCATTGTCTGTCTTGTCAATAGGTTCACCAGAAGTTACACCATCAACAGTAACTAATACGCTGCTTTCACCGATTGCAGTAACTACGACGGTCTTACCATCAACAGTTGTGCTCTCGTCTGTCTTAAGTGATACCTTAGTACCAACTTCAGCGGTTATTGCGTCACTTGCATCAGCTGCAGTGATCTTTATGTCGTGTCCAAGTATAGATAGCTCTAGTGTATCACTAGTTGTTACCAGAGATGCGTTTGGTTTACTACTACCATAGAAATTAAACTTGTACAAAATAGATCCCTTATCTAAAGATAAGAAAGCCTTACTTGTATCGTAGTCTTTATCTCTATCATCTTGACCAGTTACGATCTGTGCACCAGTTGACAAAACAATTTCTTCTCTATAGTCGTACTGACTACTCTTGAAAGATAGTTCACCTTGTCTCAAAGTTGAAACGTGGTTGTTCTTCAAGGTTGCTGGAAATTGTCCTGTGAAAGTTAGTGCTTTACCCATTAGAATTTCTTCTAATCGACCGCCACTAGCTGTAGTTGTTGAACTACTGCTCTCTGCTTTCACTAGGTATTCACCAAATGCTGCCGTTAATTGTGCTGCCGCAATTACGTCAGGCACAGCTGCATTTGCACCTACTACTACCTGTCCTACCATGTTGTTATCAGCAACAAATGGCAAAGGTAGTGTTCCTAGATCTGCTGCAAAAGCTCCAGCCAAAGTGGACCCTAGCATTAGGGCACCTGCTGCAGCACTTGCTGCGACCTTAAATTTTCCCTTTAGGTCTTGCATAGTTTTTCACCTTTTACTTAGTTTATAGGCTTTTCCTCCCTTACGTTCGGCGTTTGCCTATATACTATTCGTCTCGAGACCCCAGCATGGGGTCTCTAATTAACCTAATGTCGATTCTAGTATAAAACCCTTGAGCCTTTTCCTTATAAATAACGTAAAATTGTCGTGTTTGAATTAGTCACTTTCAGGTGTAAACAGTATATAAAGGAGTAATACATAGTATTATTCCGCAAACCAAATACAGTGAATCTATGTGGTATACACTAAGATTTATTAGGTACCACACTAAGTATCTGTATGAAGAATATAATGATCCGAGAGGACGTGTATTTGAAAGTTAAAGAGCTAAAAGGAACTAAGAGTTTTTCAGAGATTATTGAAGAACTTGCGAAGTCAAAAATCGAGACTAGAAAACGCAACCTACGCTCATATTTTGGGACTTACGAGGACAAACAATCCCGTGAATTAGAAAAATCAATTTCAGAGGTGTTAAGAATTGCCAAAGGCCGCCTATTTTGATGTTAGTGCCATAATTGAACTTCTCAAAGGAGGTAGAGACATATTGTCAATGGTTGAGACGTACCATAATTTTTACACAGGAGCTAGCGTTGCAGCAACAATTCTTGGTGGGGAAGAATACATGTATGAAAAAAAGTTCATTAAAAATAAGAAAATTTTAGGCCTTCTAGACTCTCTAGAAGTAATCCCGTTCACTGAAGAAGACGCTCAAAAAACAGGAGAAATTATAGGTAAAATGAAGGCCTCGGGTCGTGATATTGGCTTAGATGATGCTATGATTGCAGCCCAATGTTATAGAAAGGGAATTACACTTTTGACTAATAGAAAATCATTTAAAACCATCAAAAATGTTGTGAACCTCGATTTAAAGGAAATTTAGATTACTGAACCAATAAAAGATATAAAATCAGATGGAAAAACCCTAATCCATCCAAGCAACGGAACTAATACTACGGCCTTTCCTTTGAGCCAATCTGGTTTTACTATCCAAGGATCTGGTGACGGATTTCTATCGCCCTTAGTAACATAACCTTCTGTTGTCGCGTTTATTACTCTGTGAATTATCGCATAACCTAAATTAGGATTTACATAAACTACCACATCTCCAACTTCAACACCCGAGGGTGAACCAATCACAAGTGCGTCCCCTTTGTTAAATCCAAACTCAAGTGGAAACTCAGCAAGTTCGTTTCTACCAAATCCATGTTGCTCCATCCAGACAAAATAATTGTTTACTGCATGAACATCGTGACTCATACTACTACTCATCACAGCCACAAAAGGAAAACTAGTGCCCAAAAATATTCCAAAGATAATACGAAGAATCATGGCAACAGTAAATGCCCACGCAATGTCGTAGAGTATCTTTGAGAATTTCAAACTACCAACTCCCCTCGTTTAATCACAAATCCCTTCAGGTCTTTTGACAAATATGTATTTGGAAAAACAGTCTTAGCACTTTCTAAAAGAGGTTTAGTATCTAGGTATCTTGGAGAAAAGTGAGTTAAAATTAAATTTTTAGCTTTAGCCTTTTTCGCTAATTTGGCTGCATCTAAAGAGGTTGAGTGTCCCCGATCTTCTTGTGTCTCACCATCAAGATAAGTTGACTCATGTATTAGAACTGTTACAGCTTTTGCAGCCAAAGTTGTATTATCACACGGGATTGTATCACCAGAATAAACTAAAGAATCACCAGGAGTATCAACTAACCAATCTTCGGGTTTCATTTTTAGTCCATCTATTTCGATTTCTTTACCGTTTTTTAACTCTCTAAATTTTTTATTAGGCGTGAGTTTATGTTTTTTCATCTTTTTTGAATCAATGTTTTTAGTGTCTTTTTCTTTGAATAAGTAACCTAATGCAGGCGGTCCATGCTCAACTGAAAAAGCAGTAATAGTGTAGGTTTCTTCTTCAATTCGTTCTCCGTTTTTTAGTTCAATAACTTCAACTGGAAACTTCAAGTTAGAGTATCCTACAGACAATAATTTTTCAATAAATTCTCTTGTCTTTTTTGGACCATAAATTGTTAGTTTCTTAGTTCTTTCTCCATGAGACATTGAAAAGATAAGTCCTGGAATCCCATAAAAGTGGTCTCCGTGAAAGTGACTAATGAAAATTTTACTAATTTTATTAGGAGAGAGTCCACTTTGACTGAGTCTAACTTGTACACCTTCACCTGCATCAAAAAGAATACTTTCACCTTCATGTCTTAATACAAAAGATGTCGTAAAACGCTTTTGAGTTGGCTTCATTGAACCTGTACCTAAAAATATTACTTCAAACATCTCATTTACACCTGAGTCCAAGCTCTTTTAGAGCTTCTTTATCAGCTTTAGATGGAGCATCCTCCATTGGAGCTCGTCCAGATTTATTTTTTGGGAAAGCAATAACGTCCCTTATACTATCAGTTTGTAACATTACTTGAAGCAGTCTATCAAAACCAAATGCAATACCCCCGTGGGGGGGAACTCCATATTTGAAAGCATCAAGCAACATACCAAATTTCTCTTGAGCTACAGTTTTATTGATCCCAAGAGTCTTTAACATTTTTTCTTGGAGCTCGTGATCAGTTATCCTAATGCTTCCACCACCAATCTCAACCCCATTAATTACAATATCATATGCACGAGAAGGAATATTAAGAGTGTCCTCCTTACTAATTTTCTCACCTAAGTGCGCTTCAAAGCCCTTTAAGGGAGAAGTAAACGGATGATGCATTGGGGTTGCTGATTTGAGAGTCTCACTCCACTCAAAGAGCGGAAATTCTGTGACCCATAAAACTGAAAGTCCTTTCTTCAAATTAAATTTATCACCAAGAGCAAGTCGAATACCACCCAATGCCAAAACAGTAGGTAACCACTCACCTGCCATAATAAGAGTAGTTCCTTTTTTCTTAGAAAACTTCTGTTTTAAGTTATCAGTTAGTTTTGATGCTATTGAACCAGATAGTTCATCGCCATCATATTTTACCCAAGCCACACCAGGAAAGCCATGCGTCTTAGCTACGTCTTCTAACTTTTTAATTTCTGAGCGTGTTAGGAGTTCTCTTAAGAAAATAGCTTTAACAACCCCACCACCCTTTACTGCAGCCTCAAAAATCCGTAAACCTGAATCTTCAAAGTCGGTTGTCACATCAACAAATGAAAGTTCAAACCTTAAATCAGGTTTATCTGAACCGTATTTGTCAAGTGCATCATGCCAGGTAATCTTAGGAAATGGTTTATCTAATTTTATACCAAGAAGTTGAGAATATAATACACTTGTCATACCTTCTGCCAAAGCCATCACATCGTTCTCATCAACAAAACTCATTTCGACATCAATTTGTGTGAATTCATATTGTCTATCTTTTCGTAAGTCTTCATCCCTAAAGCACCTAACAATTTGAAAATATTTATCAATTCCAGCAACCATTAGGAGTTGTTTGTATTGCTGCGGACTTTGAGGCAAGGCCCAAAAATTTTTCTTGATCACTCGACTTGGAATTAAAAAATCTCTTGCCCCTTCAGGTGTTGGTTTACTTAATTGAGGAGTCTCGACTTCAACAAATTCCTTCATCTGAAAATAATTTCGGATTATCATCTCGGCCCTGAATCTAAATTCAAGCATGCGTTGCATTTCACCCCGCCTTAAGTCAAGGTATCTATATTTTAGCCTAGTCTCTTCAGTACTCTCAACACTCGGATTAAAAATTTCAAAAGGGAGCCGCTCTGCTTTTGACGCCACAACCAAAGTATTGGCCATTATTTCAATTTCACCTGTTTGCATTTCAGGATTTATGTCTTTTCTTTTTTCGACTTTGCCACTTACAATTAAAACGGATTCTTTGGTTAGACTGTCATATATGTCCTTTAGTTTCTCATCCAAAACAAGTTGAGTTATGCCGTATCTATCCCTTAGATCGACAAAGGCCTTTTTCCCAAATTTTCTAATATTATGCGCCCACCCAGCTAAGACTACCTCTTTACCCTCATCTTTTTTTGTCAATTCACCACAGGTATGAGTTCTAAGCACTCTAGAAATTGATTTGCTCATTAATATGAGTTTCTTTATCTTTTAGAGCCTCAAATACGTGGTGTGAAACTATTGCAGAATACAATAAATCCTCCCCAAGAGAACACCCAAGTTCATATGGTATTTCAGACGTATATAATTTAGTAATTTCAGTAAATTCTTTTTGAACGTCCTCTAATAATACACAAGCAAATTTTGGATCATTTTCTCTTTTAAGAAAAGGTTCAGAAAATTTACCAAAAACAAGGGCAAGTTCCTTTGAATCGTTTAAAGAATAAATTTCATTTAAAACAGGGTCATAGACCATTGCTTTTGAGGAATTAACACCCAAACTTTGATCATTACCAAGGTATACTGCATGTGTTCTAGGTATACCTTTCATTTCAACAACGACTGAATCAATACCACTAAACTCTAGAAAAGTTGCAACGTCATCAAGTCCAGCGCCTTGTGGATTATCACGTCCAAAGTAGTTTATAAGTCCTTCAAAATCAAGGTCGATTTCTTTTTTTGAAAGTTTGTTATTAGGTTCTAATTTTTTATCAGGCGTCATAAGACCTAAAATTAACCCCGATTTATAAATATTTACTACTCTCACAGTACTATATTTAACAATGATAATTTGGCTAAAAAGTTAAAAGAGTGGGGCGTGTAGCTTTTAGATGGCCAAAGTTGATGCGTATAATGTCAGTGGGGAAGTTGATTATGATAAACTCATTAAAGAATTTGGAGCTAGTTTAATTGATAAAAAATTAGCAAAAAAACTAGACTATCCGCTAGTACCTGAACTTTATTTTGCACATAGAGACTTGGATCAAATTATAAAGAAAAAATTCGCAATCATTACAGGTAGAGGACCTAGTATGAATATGCACATGGGTCACCTCATTCTTTGGAAATTTATGAAACACCTTCAAGACAAATTTAATACTCATGTTTTCATCCCATTTAGTGATGATGAGAAGCTTCTTGCTCGTGGACTTTCAATTGAACATGTAATTCGTATGGATTATGAAAACCTACTAGACATCATTGCTTTAGGATATGACCCAAAAAAGACTGAGATTATGCTTGATCTTGTTAATATGAAACAAGAAGTGTATAATTTGGCAATTCAGATTAGTTCACATATGACTGCTAATACAGTTAGGAGCGCTATGGGTTTTTCCCCAGAAAGTAATATAGGACTACAGTTTTATCCAGCCATGCAAGCGGCTCATATTTTGTATCCTAGTATGAAATTAGGAGTCCCAACAATTGTCCCCATAGGAGTTGATCAGGACGTATTTGTCAAACTAACACGCGATGTTGCAAAAAAAGTAGGCTTACCAAAACCAGGAGACATTATGAGTAAATTCTTACCAGGGTTAAGTGGTGGAAAGATGAGTAGTTCAGATCCAAAGACTGCGATTTTCACTACTGATGATTATAGTACGGTTAAGAAAAAAATAATGAATGCATTTACTGGTGGACGTGATACTGTAGAGGAGCACAGAAAGCACGGGTGTAATACTGAAGTTTGTGTAGTTTGTAAGTATCAAACACTGCTGTATCAAGATTTTGATATTGTAAAAAGATGTTCTGAAGGTGAGGTTCTTAGTGGTGAGAATAAAGTTAACTTACTTGAAAAAGTTTGGAAAGAACTAGAAGCCCATCAAAAAGCTCGAGAGAAAGCAAAGGATAAAGTTGGAAAATTTGTACCGGAGCTAGAGGACTACGAGCCCACAGCCCAGTAAATAAAAAATAAAAATATTTTTTTAAGGAAGACTAGGTTTTGGATAAGTATCGATTTCTTCTTCAGCAGATATAATCGTATTTTTTAACCAACCAATTGTGCTCTCAATTTCCTCAATAGTTCGCAGTCCAGGAATTATGGCTTTGCCAGTCCTAAAAACTAAAATTCTAGTTGAACCTTTTCTTAGCTTCATACCAGGAAAAGCTTCTGGATCATATTCAGAATCTGGAATTGCATACGCTAATTCATGAAGTCTTAGACTTTTATGTAAATCAACACTAACTACAATGTTTCGAACTTCAATTTTGTCGCATGCAACATCAAACCCACTCGAGTTTAATACCTCAACAAGTCCATCAACTTTTTCTTGTGCTAGTTCAGTGCTTCTTGCACCACTGCATACAAAGTTACCAGAACTGTAAAGTAAAAATCCAACTCCGAAACGTTTTATTCTAAGTGCTGGGAACTTACCCGGCTCATAGACACTCCCCGAAATTTTATTGTGCATATCAACTAAGACCATCTTGTCTGCCAGTCTTCCAGTGACAACAACATTCTGTACCGCGTATTCCCCCGATTTCTCCGACTCCACAGGAAACTTAGGTCTTAGGGTTTAAAAACATAAGTATCATTTAGTATATCTATTTGAGCTTCACTGGAATCAATAGCACTCGTACCAGCAACATCTTCGATAATTAACGTAAAAATAGGAGTCGCTAATAATTTATTAACGGCATTCCCTTTTGCACCCATTGCTTGCTTTATTCTACTCAAAACACCTTCTATAGTAGTTATATAACCAGAAGAAGCAGGTCCTGGTCGTACACTTAACCCAATTTCAGGTATACTTATACTTCCCGTGGAACTTTTTGCAACCAAAGTATTAAGATCATTTTTATTATTCACTTTAAAAGTTATTCTTCTAGGCTTGTTCATTTTTTCTGGGAAGATGTCAACACCCTTATAACCACATTCACAATTAAAGGCAAAAAGTGAAACGCCTTCACCCATAAAATCAATTTTATCAATCACCGTAAAGTGAATCATTTTAGTGCAAACCGGACAATTGAGTTTACCTTGCAATTTCAACTACCGGTGGAACCAAGACAATCCAATTATCATCAAGTGCCGCTAAATCTGAACCTGTCACACCACAATGCGTCTTGAGACGTTCGATTACCTTCTTTAGTTCACCCATGTCTTTATCACGAAGTGGACTAATCTTTACGAGCAAAACTATGTCACCCTTTCTAAATTTGGATAAGACCTTTTCAAGATCAGCGTAACGCTCCATTACCATGAGACCCATTTTCAGTCGGCTTTGGGTTTCTTTTTTTACCTTAGCCTCAATCACATGCCCCTCTTCTGTTTTATTACCCCTTATTAGATTTCTTAACATGTAAACACCACTACTAAATTTTATCTGGGGAGTATATTAACCCTTTGCCTCATCAATTTTTGAGCTGGCTTCACTAGTTTTTTGAGTTGATGCAGTCTCTAGAAGACTTGCTACTTCCCATATTTGAGTTCTAGTATGAAACGGTAAGTTTGGATCTTGACTTAATTCATCAAGCATTCCAATAGTTGCACCAATTCTTATGTGGATTCTTTCACCTTCATTATTTAATCGTTTTATTGACAAAGAACAGACATCTCGGATATTTTTTGGAACACCCGAATCATCTAAAATCTCTTCGAGAAGTTCTATTGCTCTAGCTAACTCAGTCATATTTATCGCTCCAGTTTTGAACTTAATTCTTTCATTTTATCACCAAGCTTTTTCTCTTGGCTTTTTATAGTCATTATTCGTGTATTTAGTTTTTCTTTTGCATCAATTAAATCTTTTAGAACGTCTACTTTTTTCTTCTTAATAAGTGCAGGCCCTATGGCCTTGTAAACCTCATCAATTTTTTCCTTTTCAAGTTCTTCATGAGCAACCTCAATTTCTTTTAGTTGAAGCTCAACCTGTTGACGCTGAGAAATTAAAACCTGCATTTGTTGCTGGTAAATATTCACTTGTGTTAACGCGTATTTTTGCTGCGGACTCATTTCTTTATTCATTTTGATACCTCCTCTATCCCTTGTAGGGCACTATATAGTCGAAGCCATGAATTTACTTGAGCCTTTAGGTCTCTCATGGTCTCAACCTTGATTGTTATGGTTATTTCGTTATTTTTGTACTTTATGTTTCCTTCAGGTCGTAGTGTTTCGTATATTTCTAACGATGCAGGAAGCTTTAACGTGCCTTGAAATGTTTTACCACTGGCGGTCTCATTTTTACTAGTATTTTGTATCCGCAAAATGGACACCTCACTTTTTCAACTCTAAGGTCCACATTAACTACTTTTCCACACTTAAGACATCTGTATGTTCCCACTAACTCACCCTATATGCATTTGAAGCAAACTTATGTTTGCACTTAGCACACTGCCAAATGCCCGCTTCAATTCTTGAAACTTTTTTTGCACCACATTTTGTGCAATTTTGAAGTCTTCCCACGTATCCACCCTCAATTTCATTAAGACGGCGTCTGGGTTTAAGACCAAATTTTGATCCAAATCGTTTTACTGTTCTCATTTTTTCTTTTGGCATTATTTACCACCCATTGTGAATGCGAGTCCAATTAACCCAACCACTGATATTACTACCAATACTAAAGGGTCTTGACTAAGGAGCAAATCTAAGAGGTTTAAAAGCTCTCCGGTAGTGTATAGATAGTACAAACCATAGCCGATTCCACCTAAAATGCCTAAAAAGGAGAGTTTTTTGATAAATCCCCACAATTTGTGCAATAAAGGTGTGTCACTCATGAAAAAACGTGTTAGATAAGATTATAAGGCTTTGCGGACTTAAGTGTTTTGTGAGGAACCCTAGGGTATCTGACGCCTTTAACCAAGGACCGGGTGATGATGCCGACCCAATCTGATTCGTTTCTTAGAAACGTTTATGGGTTCTAGTTTTATTATATTCCACTTTTTTCTTTATAACACGGAGTGCATCTTCTCCTAAAATATCACAAATAGATATTGCATAAATTAGAACGTCTGCAATTTCATCAAGCAGTTTATCTTTGTTGTTAATTTCCCCCCTTGGCGCTCTATTGCTACTAAGGTATTCACTTGAGAATTCACCAAATTCTTCAACCATACACATTAATTCAATTGCGATATCATCAACATTAAAATTTCTAGAACGTTTATTTCTCATAATTTCGCTTTGAATTTCACTTAAAATCTCCATGTCTTAGTAAAACACAAAAACTATTTTACTGTTTTGATTTTTTTCCCGCTTGCGGGATTTTCCCGCTTCGTTTGATTTCGCCCTCAATTAATTCCATAATCAACTTACCCGAAACCTTACCCCTGTATTTTCCCATAACTTGACCCATTAAGCCCCTTGATGCATTAGGGTTATCTAAAATATATTCTTTTTTTTCACTTACCAGAGTTTTTATGAAACGTTTAACTTCCAAAAGATCAGCATCAGTTTCAAGAGTTTTACCAGATGAAAGTGTTTCAAGCCCATGAAGTATACCATCTTTTGGTAATTTTCCTAATTTGTGGAGTTTTAGAACTTCAAGAATATGAATCTCTTTTACATCCAAACCTTGTCGTCTTAAGGACGGTAAAATTTCAGTAATTATCATACCTAAAACTGGTTCACCTCCTAATTTTTCAAATAGGTAGTAGTCTGAACTCAAGAAAAGTTTTTTTGCAATTTCTTTTGGTAAAATTTTTTCCAGTCGTTCACGTCTAACTTCAGGTTTTTCAAGGTCTTTTACATCTGGCAAAGTAAACGGTAAGATATCTGTTTCTGGATACATTCTCGCCCCAGTTGGAAGAGGTCTTAGGTAACTAGTTGAAGCATCAATATTGGCACGTCTTGTGTCTTCAGTTACTCCACCAGAAAGTTGATTTAACCTTTCTTTGATTAGTTTAAGGGGTTCTTTTGATCCCGCAGATAAGACAATTAAGTCATTAGCTTTAGCTTTCAGTTTGATTTTTATTTTTTTTAGTTCTTTTACTGGAGATTTTTCATCACTATGTAGGTATCCACCAAATCCATAAGACTTGACGTATTCAGCCAATTCACGCCCAAGGTGTTTACCCTGGTGTAGATTAGTTGCAAAAAGTCCACTTGCACCTTCAACAATAGCGGCATAAACTGGTTTTTTTGCTAAGATTTTATTAGTTGAATTTAGAAACAATTCTGAAACGTCTTCTATTTTTGAGAACTTTACACTTAATTTCCCTTTTAATTTTACAATTGATTTTTGCCGTTCTACTTCAAATTCAACTAGTTTTGGAATTAAATCAAGGTCTTGAACCCCTTTCACTTCAACTCGCCTACCTGCAGGAATTGAAATATTCAGGTCTTGTCTTATGGTGCCAAGCCCTCGCTTAACTTTAGCCATTCTAAATAAAGTTCCTAATTTCTTTGCGACCCTTTTAGCTTCCTCCCCACTAGTTATTTGAGGCTCAGTTGCAACTTCAATTAAGGGCACTCCGAGTCGATCTAGGTTAAATCCATCTTTAAACGGTCTTGAAGAGTCCTCTTCAACACTAATAGTTGAGATCCCAATACCATCAATATTACCATGAGTTGCTATTAGTGCAGTTCTTTGAAAACCAGTCACAGCCGAACCATCAATTAATATTTTTCGCATAATTTGGACTTCATCTAATAAGTGAGCATGTAAAAGTTTGGAGATTTGAGTTGCAATAGTTATTGCTTTTTTGTCCGCAATAAGTGGGGGTTCTTCATCCCATTCAATTGCACAAGTGTGTTTGGTGTTAGCATAATACTTTAGTGTCTTACTTTTTCGTGATTCTTGAAGCACAGCCCTATCAACTTTTCCTAACTCACTGACTACAGGTCTAAGGGTTCGCATAAATTCTAAGTCATAATCATCACTAAGGTGCACAGGACACCGACAAAAAAGTTTTCCAGTATCAAGTTGCTGATGCATTTCTAGACCTATTTTTACCATCACTAAAGCATTAGACAAGTCTTTTATATTTCAATTACTGTTGTCTACTGTGGGAAAGGCCTGGAAAGAAACTCAAAAACAGTTCCACACTGAAATGGAGACTGTTTTGGTTCTAGTTATCATTACTACACTTCTACTGATGTTTGTTCCCGTAGTTAGGGACTATGTTGAGTGGATGCTCGCTTTTGTCGGTTTTCTCATACTACTTCAGATTTTAAGAGCTCTAACTATAATAAATGAGGTCAGGGAGTATGAGAGACTAGCAGTTTTTAGACTAGGACATTTTCACAAAATTGCTGGACCTGGTTGGATATTTTTAATCCCTTTCTTTGAGAAAGCAGAAAAACTGGACTTACGAGTCCAGAAAATGGATATCCCACCTCAAGAAGTCATAACAGCCGATGAAATTCGTGTTGGAACTGACATGATTGTTTATTACAAAATTAAAGATCCCGCAAAAGCAGTTTTAGCAGTTAAAGATTTTGAAGATACAGTTACAGGATACATTTATGCGGCACTAAGAGATATTGCAAGTAATTTAACTCTAAATGAATTATATTCAGAAATTGAAAAAGTTAATGACATTGTTAAGGTTAAGATTGAGCCTATGACTATGGAATGGGGTGTAAGTGTAATTGATGTTGAAGTTCAAAATATGAGAATTCCAGATTCGATTCAAAGTGCCATGCACTTTAGAAGAACTGCCAAGGAAGAATGGGCAGCAGCACAATATCAAGCAAGAGCACAACGCACTTTAATTGAAGCAGTTGCAGAAGCAGCCGGTAAAATGAGTGATAAAGCACTCCAATACTTATACATCAAAGAAACCTTGCCCGAGCTTGCCAAGGGAGAAAGTACTAAGATTGTATTTCCAGCCACATTCCCAAAGCTCCCACTTGGAGTTGAGAAAGGTATTGAAGAGACTGCAAGTCTTAATTTAGGTGGACTTGCTAGTGATGATTCTAGTATTGCTATGAAGAAAAAGAAGAAGAAAGAAGACTAACGCATATAATATATTAAACTCAAAGTCAGCCCAACACCAATATATGCCATTTCATCGGAGAGTCCAAGATAATAAAACAAGGTTGCAATCATTAGTGCGCCACCAATTTGAATAAAAAACTTTAGTGAATCTTTTCGTGCAATAACGTACATCATAAGTAAGAATGAAGCCAAAACCCCAATTGCAAACACTTGTATTAACACTTAAATTCACTACCTTAAGTCTCTTATATTCTTTTTAGTATCTTTCTTAACTCCTTTTTCTCAGGGAAAATTTGTAGTCCCGATTTGTTTAGGAGTTCAGCCACCACCCAAAGCTTTGCAAAGCCTCGGTAGTCCTTACTAATCTCAGCATTTTTTATGGCTTTTCTTGCAATACTAGCAAATTGTTTGACAACATCTTCAATTTCAGGAGTTAAACTTTCAACCTCTTTTTTTAAATTAGGAAATAAATCCCCCATTTTATAGTGAATTGTTCCTTCAACTAAAGCGCCAAACGCCAGTAGTTTTTCTGTGTTCCCATCGTATCTCATTTTAAAAAGTGATTTCCAATCAGATGTCTCAACAATAAATGATGCCGTTTCCATAACCTTTGCTAAGTTAGCTAATTAAAAAGATTGTGTGATTTTTACAGTGAATTATACTGTATGTCACTAACTAAATTAGGAAGATCACTAAGATTAGCATACCCAATTGCTTTGGGGTTTCCATTTGAAAATATTGCGACATCATATGAGCTGGGGTTTCCATTAACTTTAGAATTATGAGTTAACACACCATTGACATATTTACTTGAAGCAGGGACATGCAAATTTGTTACTGGATTCACTTCTAAAAAGTCAGAATACTTTGAAATTTGCTCATCATCCCAACTAAAATAGTGTTTTAGGGCAGAAAGAATTCCATCACTTGACACTGCGTCAGTAAGAGAGTTACCAACTGAAACTACAATCCTGTCATAGTTATTCTCATCAAATTTTTCACCTTCATTTAAGGTGTGATATTCTCGTCTTGACCATTCAACTAAAGATGCAGCATAAAACTCTTTAGCCCTTTGTGCACCCGTACCATGGCGTCTTACGTGACTTTTTTTGGATACTAAACTAGAAAGTAATGTTCCGGGTTTTGTAGTTGATGCTATATTAGTATATATTTGACCAACTCGCTCAAAGAAGTCAGTTTCAGTTTGAATATCACCAATTTCATAATGTTTATCCAAATCAACTAATCTATCACCTGGCGCATGTTGATCTTCATGCTCCCCATCATACAACCCCCTAATGCCTTGAACTCTCAATTGTTCTGAATTTAGATTAGAATCAACGAGTTGTTGGTAAATCCAAGGTTTAATTGGCTCATCAATAGCCATAGTAACAACAGCAACTTGATTGTTTTCACCTTCAAGAATTTGCTTTACTAAATTAATTAGCGGATCAAACGGTACAAGTTTTGCATATCCATTATCTTCACCATTTAGCTCAACCCTCAAATCATCCCACTTAAGACCATCACCTGCAAAAAGTTTTATAGCCGAAATTAATCCAAAAAGATCACGTGGTTTTGGATCTGCATCCTGATTATCAGTTCTTTTATGTTTTAAATGATCATAAACTTTTCTTGATATAAAACCAAAGACTTTACCATAATCCTCATGCATTGAAATGTTGTCTAAAACCGCAGCAAGCCAAGCACTATTTACACCTATTTCTTGCTCAGTTAGTGTATCATCGTTATCAAAAATGTAAATGTTTTTTGGCACGTACACCTCAAGACGCTCTAAAACAGTTTCTTGTTCGGTGAGTTGTGCCACAGGTTGTTGAATTATACTTCATTAATAAGGGTTTTGATTGACGTGTTTTTATTCGACACCTGACGAGCATTTAGCTTTTATGTTTGTAGACTTAAGTCAGTTATGGATGTTCTAAAGGGAGAAATTGCATCATTAGTTTGGCAGTCACCAAACACCTTATACCTAAACGTCAAACTTGAAAAACCAATTGAACTTGAAGTTGGAAAATTTGTGAAACTAAAATACAAAGAAATTGAACGTGCTTACACAATTTGTAATCAAGAAAAGACGAACTTACTAGAAATTTTTATCAAATTAAAAGAGGGTGGTAAAATGAGTGAAGCCCTAAAAACTGCTAAAGTTGGGGACAAAATGGATGTCACTGGCCCCTTTACTGAAGTTGAATTTAAGACTAATAAAATTCTTGCACTAGGGGGCGGAAGTGGCATGGCTGCTTTTATTGCATTATTACGGGAAAATGAAATCAAAGGAGATAGAAAAATTGTCGCATTTTTTAGTGCAAAGAAACTTGTTGAGATTGGATTTTTAGAGGAACTTCTTAACCTAAAAAAATCAAAAGTAATTATCACACTAACTCAGGAAAAAGTTGAGGGACATGAGCACGGCAGAATAAATAGAGAGATGGTGGAAAAGTACGTTGACCCAAGTAAGTACTCCGTTTTTGCATGTGGACCCAAACCCTTCACAATCGCGTGTGGAGATATGCTAAAAGAATTCAAACCGCATCTTATGATGTGGTAGTTTTTGATAAACCTTTTTCTAAAAGGTTTAGTGCGCCAACCGGGATTTGAACCCGGGCTGGTGGCTTGGCAAGCCACTGTCATGGCCAAACTAGACTATTGGCGCGTTGTAGCAAAGCAAATTAGCCTTTAATAGTTTAAAATACTTGAGTAAACTCAAAAGTTATTGTACTGTGGGGTTTAGAAAGGGGCAAAGCCCCTTCTTAGTTTAAAATACTTGAGTAAGTTTAAGCCGGTCTAAGGTCTTTTTTTGATGATAAAAAGGTTTGTTGAATGTATATTATGAGAACTAGAAAAGTAAAAGCACCCATTGCCACTAACATAGGGTGTCTATTCCCAAAGAGAATGGGGACCATAGTAAAGAAAATACCCAAGTAACTATACGTATCATTAACAATTCCAGTTGCTAGAGCCGATGCCGAGACTAATACAAAGACTAAAAAGAAAGTGGATGCGACAAGAAGTGCAGCCTGCTCTAAGGGTATTATGGTTGAGAATATTGACATGATTGATGTCGCAAATATTGCTCTTATTGGTAAGCCATTTTTAATCTCAGAAAAAAATTTGGGTAGATCACCTTCTCTTGCCATTGCAAAAGCGAGTCTACTAGTTCCATACAAGGTACTGTTGGTTGCTGAAAAAGTAGCAACAGCTGCACCAAAAAATAGAATCGCGTACGCAACTTCACCAATTACTTTTGATGCTGCATCAGCTAAGGGTACTTCCCCAGTTCCAACACCACCAAGAGAAATCAAACTCCAAGCAACTAAAGTATAGATCACAGTTACCAAAATAATTGACCAATTGATAGCTTTAGGTAAATCTGACGCTTTTTTCATTTCTTCAGCCGAATTAGCAATTAATTCAAAGCCCTGAAAAGCTATGAAAATAAATGAACTCGCAACAAATATTTCAGGTATAAGTTTTAGATTGGGTGTTATAGGAGTCATAAGACCAAGATATATGAAAAACAATAAGATGAAAACTTTTAGTAGCACTATAATATTTTGAATTATTGCACTCTCTTTTGCACCTCTTATGTTTGTCATAGTAAAAAGTGAAATTGGAATCAAAGCAAGTATTATTTTTGGGATACTAAAAATTTGACTCGCATAAAGTGAAAATGTATTAGCATAAAATCCAATTGCAGTTGAGTATGCTAAAATGAGTAAGTAACCATAGGCCCCATGAAATGGTTTATCCTTCATGAACTCCTGAATAAACGAATAACTCCCGCCAGAGCTTCTAATTCTAATTGAAAGCTTAGCATAGATATTACCAAGAATATATGCTAGTGCTGCGACAAATAAGAATGCAAGTATAGCTGAATCCCCTGCAATTTCTACTGCCAGTGCTGAGACTGTAAATACCCCACCACCAATCATGGCACCAACCCCTATGCCAACACCATCTATCCAAGTTAA
>JAAOXU010000018.1 GCA_018220935.1 Candidatus Altarchaeota archaeon
TCCTCATATAGTTCAACGAACTCTGAAGGTTTGTGTTGATTCGTCATAATCTACTACACCGTTTTTCATCAATGGTTTTAGTCGGTTAAATAGTGTGTCTCTAACCGTTTCATCAATACCATCTAATTTTAGTTTTTGGTTAAGATCGACCACATTTAGTGGTTGTTCTTTTAGCGCTTTAATTACTACATCTTCGTGAGTAGTCTTTTGAATTACTGGAGCGGGTGGTCTAATGGTTGAGCCTTCCTGAATTTTAACAGGAATCAATCCACTAACAGGTTGATCTTTAATTGTTGTTATAGAAACAGGAGCACTACTTGATTCAAGTTTATTAAGTCTAAGCTTCACATCCTCGAGCTCTTTCCATAATTGCTCAACTTTGTGTTTCCAATAACCCCAGTAAGCTTCATTAGCCATATCTTTATATCACACTGCGGAATTTAAAACATATGTTGGTCGAACTTGCATTGTCAGTGACCTGTTTTTTATTATACAAAAAAACCAAACTAAAGTCTTTACTAGCTGCTAGTTTTGCTGTTTGGCTGAGTTTACTCTACAAACCGCTTATTTTAGTCTTAGCAGTCATTTTATTGTTTTTAATCAAGGAAACGAGCAATTCAAATCCAAAACGGCAAGATAAAAAAAGACTTAAATAACTAGGTAAGAAGGTATATTAGATGCAGGGCGAGATTAACAAGAGACTTAGTGGTATTGAGGAGCGAGTCAGAATACTAGAGTCCCGCATCGAGGAGATTTCAAACCGTTTTGAGAGCTTTAGAATGAACGCCATTAAGTCACAGCGCGATCATGATGAAAAAATCAAGACATTAATCAAGGCCTCTTCAGAATTAAAGAGGAGAACTGATGAATCAAAAGAAATCTTGAGAAGGATGGAAAGTAAAATCCTAAAGACTGCAAGTAGGGCAGACATCAAAGAGATTGAAGCATACTTACAGTTAATTAGTCCACTCGATCTTGTGACTCGTAGTGAACTAGAAAAAATGCTAAAAAAAGAAAAAAAAGGTGATTAGATGGGAATACTTGGAAATATGTTTGGTAAAAAGAAAGTAGGAGCAGGAGATCTTGCCACTAGAATTGTGTCTATGAGACAAAATGGAGCACCAGATGGACAAATTGCAGAGACCTTAAGTAAAGAAGGCGTAAAGCCAAAAGACTTAGACGGCGCTATGCAAAAGGCAAATGAGATGATGGGTCCCCCAGGGGGTTCACCGTTACCACCGCCACCAGGAGCACCATTACCACCACCTATGGGTCCACCAATGTCAGGACCTCCAACGGGTTTACCTATGCCACCAGGTCCACCAATAACACCCCCAGGACAAGTTGCACAACTTGAAACTGAGAGTGAAGATGTTGAAGCACTAGTTGAAAAACTAGTTGCAGAAAAGACTGAAGGTATGGATTTACGCGTGAAAGATACTGAAGCCGACATGGGTAAAGTCAGAGCTGACTTACAAGAAATGAAAAATAACGTCACGGATTTAAAACAAAAATACGCAGGACTCCAAGAGGAGAGTCTCGGTAAAGTTGAAGAATATGCACGCGAACTTGAGAATGTTGGTGCCCAGATTAAGGCAATGCAAAGAATCCTCCAACAGATTATCCCACAACTAGGTGAAAATATTTCACAACTACAAAAAGTTGTTGGGGAAGTTAAGAAGAAAAAGTCATGAGGCTAGCCCTCATATTTTTTTTATTTTTCCATTAGGATGGGACTTCTTGAGGTTATCTTGGGGTAGATTGTATGTTACATGATATCCAAGACCAATTAGTGAATAGTAGTCTGAACCGAGGGAGAGTTTTAATGCAGTTTTTCTTAATCCTAAAGAATGCATATCAAACATATAGTGAAGAATCACACCAATAGTTAGTCCAAATATATGAAAAAGTTTACTCCAAGGGTTACACAGAAAACAACCTTCCAGTAAAATTACAGGAAACATTAGAAAATACGAGACAGGTAAAGGAATTACATTTTGCATATCAGGGAGTAGGTAGCCAATCATCCCAAATACTCCAGCTGACGCCCCAATTATTGGTTGACTAAATAATATAGGAATAAAGAGTGGTAATATTGAAGAAGCAAAAAATACCCCCAAAAGCCTACCCTCACGTTCATTAACTTTATGTGCCATAAGCCAAACTAAAACTAAAGAAATTAAATTCATTCCTAAATGCTCAAAAGACGCATGAGATATCATAAAAAGCATATCTGGATGACTGGAAGAGAAGAAATGCGAGCTAGAATAGGGAAAAAACGCTATTAAGAGAGTTGCCAACACTAAGACCAGCACAATATAACTTGACAAAAGAGATAGAAAAGGGTTATTAAGACGGAAATTAAAATCTTTTTAAACTCTTGAATAGTGACTTCACATGCTCCCATTAATCATGGCAAGTCTTATACTCATGAATACAAGCGGCCCAGTCTTATTTGACGGGGAAGCACTAGCATATGTCAACCTTAATGGGACTAATGCATACATTGAATTACCAAAACTTCCCGGAAAACACAATGTAATGTATGGTGAGAAGGAATTCATATATCACCTTTTTGATATCACCTGTAGTTCAAAGGAAAAATTTTCATGTAATATCACTGCAATAAGCGAACTAATCCTTGATTATGAGGCTACGTGCGGCAGTACCATTAAGGGTAACCTAAATTTAAAACCAGGAGAACAAAGAGAACTCCTAGTTGATGATGTATGTAACACAGCAATTATAAAATTTGGAGACTACGAAAAGGACTATGTTTTTACGCGAGTTTATAGAAATTTCATAAATTTGGATGGAGAAGTAAATCTAACCATACGCGATAATGGAGAAATTGTGCTTAAAAAATTTGGAAAAGACTACGTAAATTTTCCAGAGTTAAGTCCTGGAGAATATACTTTTAAATCTGGTGATTTTAAGGGCGTACTCATAATTGAACCTCTAAAACACGCCATCTACGGTTATTTTTTAGCAGCAGTCTTAATAATTTCAGCGATCTCACTTCTTTGGTTAGGATAAGGTTTATTACTATTGACTCTTCCTTAATTTGTGAAGGTTTTAGGGATTGATGAGGCTGGAAGGGGACCAGTTTTAGGACCACTTGTGATGGTAGGTTACCTTATTGATGAAGAAAAAATTTCAACCCTTAAAAAAATGGGAGTTAAGGATTCAAAGGTTTTGAGTCCAAAAATAAGAGAAGAATTAGCAGAAAAACTGGAGAAAATTGGGGATATTTTCATACGTGTTATTGAACCCCACCAAATTGATGGTTTTAACCTTAATAGACTAGAAAAAATAGCCACAAGAGATATTGTATTAGAATCCAACCCAGATCACGTTATAATTGATGCTTTTGAGAAAAGATTAGAAGAAAAACTAGGTTTGTCATACCACGGATACCAAGGAAAAATAACTTCAGAACACAAAGCAGACGTTAAGTATGAAGTTGTTGGTGCAGCAAGCATAGTTGCAAAAGTACTTCGTGATAAGGCAATTGAAAAACTAAAAGTAGATTATGGTGATTTTGGTTCAGGATACCCAAGTGATCCAAAGACTTCTCGATTTGTACAAGAACTCATCAGATCAAAACAAAACCTACCAGGATTTGTAAGACGTAGTTGGGATACTGTAAGACGTGAAGTTGAAAAAGAATCTCAGATTAAACTTGAAAATTTCCTGGAATAGTATAGGTTGGCAGACTAAATAGGTCCTTATGAACATAAATTGGTAAATCAAGACTAGTTGCAAGCGCAAGACAAGATACAACATCCCCAGAAATGGTTTTTCCTTGAGCATCAAGCACATTACAAGATATACCAGTAAGATAAGGTAAAAGCTCAACTCTTTGAATTGAAGAGGGATCAATTAATTGTGGGAAAAAATCATAAGGATTTTCAGAAGAATATACGGTATCAAAAGTGAAGTCAAAGTCAAGTCTACCCTCATCACCAATTAAAACTAATTTTTGGTCTGAAGTATAAAGTTCTGCACGCACTAAATCCCCGTTCATGGGGATAAAAGGCACCATAAAAATGGATGCTGCAAGCCCCACTAAGACCAAAAGAAGTAGTTTATTCATGAGTACTATCAAAACAGTTATTAAAATACTTGTCCATCAGTAATATATGAAGACCGTAAAGGTTGTTGGTACTATTGGGCCATCTCTTATGGATAAAATGGATGAAGCATCACCATTACTTGATGTCGTAAGAATCAATTTTTCACACGGAGACCACAAAAGTCACAAAAAAGAAATAAAACTAGTTAGAGAAAGTGATAAGACTCTTCCCATAATGTTAGACACTGCAGGACCCGAAGTTCGCGTGCAAAAAGAATT
Organism: Candidatus Altarchaeota archaeon; assembly: GCA_018220935.1. Lineage (GTDB taxonomy): Archaea > SpSt-1190 > SpSt-1190 > SpSt-1190 > SpSt-1190 > JAAOXX01. The sequence continues at coordinate 4,355 of JAAOXU010000018.1, forward strand.
CAATTTAGAAAACGATATGCACATAAGTGAAATTTCAGTTCAGCCAAAAACTAAATTAAAAACCGGTGACCATCTTTTGTTTGATGATGGTTTATTTGAAGCAACAGTAAAAAATGAAAAAATTCATTGTGAACATGAAGGCGTAGTGAGAAAGGGCGCAAAACTAATTGTAACTAATAGGGATCTTGGATTACCCACTATCTCGAAAAGAGACTTTAAAGATATTGAATTTGGACTAAAAGAAGGCATTGACATGATTGCCCTCTCATTTGTAAGACACGGCAACGATATTATTAAATTAAATAAACTTCTTGATAAAAAAGACTTACTTGATATTTGGGTCATACCAAAGATTGAACATTCTTGGGCACTTAATAATTTAGAAGACATCATAAAATTAAGTGACGGTGTTATGATTGCAAGGGGTGATCTTGCACTTTATACCCCATTCCAAAAAGTTCCACTAGTACAAAAGAAAATTATTGAGATGAGTCTAAATTTGAGACGACCAAGTATAGTAGCCACTCAAATGCTAAGTAGTATGGTGTATAATATTACCCCCACAAGAGCCGAAGTTAGTGATGTTGTAAATGCCATTTTAGACGGATGTGACGCAGTTATGCTTAGTAATGAGACTACAGTTGGTAAACACCCAATTAAATCATTAAAAGTTATGCAAAAAATTATTCAAGAAACAGGGAGACTCCCCTCACCAAAAGTGAAGCCCATTGACATTAAAGATGAGATGGCAAGAAGTGCAGGGAGAATTGCTGAGAGTATGAACGCTTCAATTTTTACTAAGACTCAAAGGGGAAGAACTCCAAGAAGAATTGCAAAATTCAGACCAAATGCACCCATATACACGATTGAAACTAAAAAAAGTAGATTAAGAAATCTAAGATTAATTTGGGGTGTTGAGATTGGAAAACCAAATAGTGGTTGTGTTGTTGAGGTTGAGCACTTAACTGAAGCACCATCAATAAAAGTAAAATACTTAGGAAAGATATTAGCAAGAGGTACTGGATATGGTTCAGGTAAAGTTGTTGGTACAGTTGGTAAAGAAATCAAGGTGATAAATAATAACGATAAATTTGGACGTGCAAAAGCCATAATTTATTTGGGTGAGGAGAATCAAGTAACCTTTCAAAAAATATTGATTTCAAAAATTCCAATGATTGTAACTTTAGACAAAGTTAAGACAGGAGAAAAAGTATTAGTTGATATTGATTTAGGTACAGTTCTAAAACTCTAAGCACTTAGATTTTTTGCAATTTTTGAGATCGCAGTCTTAATAGTTTCAAAAACTTTGTCTGATCCCGTTTTCTCTTTTACTATTTTCCACATTGCACCTTGAAGAACTTTTGAAATTAAAACCAATTCTTCAGCTTCACTAAGATACTTTAGTTCAGATCCAAAATACCACTTAACTAATTTAGTTAATATATCGACATCAAATTCGTAAACGTGCTTACCCTCTAAAAATAAATTTAGTCTTGCTAATTCAAGTATTGAAAACTTTGGTTTTATTTGACCACTAAAAGTCTTTAAGATTTCTCTTACCGTTTTTGGATTAAGATCCCAATAAACATCACCTAGAGACCCTAAAAAGCGAAGTTCAAATTGTTCTTTTAGTTTTTTTACTAAAAGGTTTGCTGAGTCACTAATTGGTTTTACTACAATAACAGCATATTCACCAGTAATGGGATTTTTATATGGACCTAAAGCTAAAGGTATAAACTCGTTTTTTGTCCAAAATTTTATGAGATTTTTTGAAGCACCAAAACTTGCACCAATCCAATCTTCACCTTTTAAATTTTTTAGTCCAAAACTCCCCACACCCTTACCTTGAAAACGAGGATGAGACACAATTCGTACAACTCTCAAACCACGTAGTTTAGAAAAATCTTTTAGTCCATAATGTTTACACAAAGTATCAGGGATGAGATTTCCTTCAGGTCTCCTTTTTTCACACATTTCATTTATTTTTTCATTAGTCAAACCACCTTCAAACGCAGTTTGAATTACACCAAGTAAACCCTTTGACTCAATTAAATTTACTTTGTGGTGTGGTGCATCAGCTAAAATTTGTAGATCGTTAGGTGTATTTTTGTAGTGTGCTGAAATCAAAAGACCAAATACTTCTTTTAGTACATCCTCATCACTAAATATTTTTTTGATAGTTGGTGAATTAAATTTTAGCTTTTTTAGTTCAGATTTTTTTGGTTCGGCATCAAGTAAGAAAGTACTAAAGAGCCACTTTTCAATTGGATCATCTTGTGCATACCTTATGGGTTGATCCATAGTTACCAAATTATATCCTCGCTCACTTAAAGATTTTAAAAATATCAATGAAAAAATTCTACCAGACCCCTCATACCCATGAACAGTGGTACTAAAGACGACATTATCTTTTTTGGCTAATTCACTTAATATTGAGAAAGGTATACTTGCAGCCTCATCCACGACAAAAAGATCTGCTTTTCTACTAATTGCACTTTCAGGTTCTTCAAAAACTACTTTTATTTTTTTACCTAGTAAGATCTCATTTTTGTATCCGTATGGTATACCTAAGTGATCTAGTGCTTTTTCTAAGAATTCAAATACAGTTTTAACTTTATCTTTATTAGGTGCAACTACTACAACTTCAGTTTTTGAATCTCGTTTATGTCTCAAATCTGCAATCAATAAACCCAGTGCAGCACTTTTTCCCCGACCACGGTTAGCCAGTAATACACTAACCCCCTCTTTAAATTTATCCAAAAAATCAATTTGACCTTGAGACTTAGCAAGTTCATGAATCTTTCGTTTCTTATTTACTACATGTTCTTTTGGCATAGGCAACTCAAGACTTTCTTTTTCATAATTTCCATCTTTTTTTATCCAAATGCCTTCAAATTCGTATAGTTTTCTTATAATTCTTGGAATGAAAATACTTCGAGAGTCTTCAAGTTTGAAAGGAGGGGATGTTAATCTTTCGTGGTACTTTAATTTAGAAGTTGCCCAAACCTCAAAAGAAGGAGTAATTAAAATTATGACCCCACCACCCCTAACACAAGGGATTACTTTTGCTATATCATTAGCAGAAAAAGAGCCCCGAAGGTCAAGAACAAGATTATCATATGTTTTCCCTAAGACTTTATCAGTATCAGAAAAGGCCATAAACTTGAAGTCCTTTAATTTTAATTTGTCCCAACCTACGTGTAACCCTGAGAGTCCAGCAGACCAGCTAAAAACATCACTAATGTCATCAGTGACCATCATACGTCGTTGATTCGACGCTTTTGCTTGCTCGAGTACAGTGCTAAACACTAGTGGTAAAGACTCTAAGAGTTTTTATATTTACGTGAAATAGATTTTAGATATGGTAAAACTGTCAGAATTACAGAAGTTTCTTGTAGATAAAGCAATCATATTTCCAACTGCTGAAATGTATGGTAGTTTTGCAGGATTTTTTGATTATGGACCCCTTGGAGTCGAAATGAAGCGCGCAGTAAAAAATGAGTGGTGGAACCACTTTGTTAGAGGGCGTAGTGATACAGTAGGGATGGATGGCTCAATAATTACACACCCAAAAGTGTGGGAAGCTAGTGGACACGTTGATGCATTTCACGATCCTTTAGTTGAATGTAAAAAATGTAAGACTAGAACTAGAGCAGACCACTTAATTGAAGATAGGTTAAAAATCACAGCAGAAGGTATGGAATTAAAGGACGTTGCAACTCTTATTCGTGAACATGATCTAACGTGTCCTAAATGTGGAAGTCATGATTTAATTGATCCTAGATATTTTGAACTAATGTTCTCAACAGAAGTTGGTGCAGTAGAAGGAAATATTGCATACCTTAGACCAGAAACAGCCCAATTAATTTTTGTTGATTTCCCTAGAATTTACAAAGCCAGCAGAGGGAGTCTACCCTTTGGTATAGCACAAATTGGTAAAGCGTTTAGGAATGAAATTAGTCCTAGAAATTTTGTTTTTAGGGCACGTGAATTTGAGCAGATGGAAATTGAATATTTCTTTAATCCTGAAACCCGAATTGAATTAAAACCAAATGATACGAAAGTAAACGTACTCACAAGAGATGCTCAAGACAAAGGGGAAAGTCACACACCTCTAAAAATTTCAAGTCTCGTTAATTTTACAAGTGAATGGCATGTGTACTGGATTAGTGAAGTTTGGAACTTTTTAATGAAAATTGGACTAAGACCTGAAAATCTTAGACTAAGACAGCACACTAAGGAAGAACTTAGCCATTATGCCCAAGACACCTGGGATGTTGATTATTTATTCCCATTTGGTTGGAAAGAAATGATTGGCATGGCAAATCGAAGTGATTTTGATCTAAAGCAACATGCAAAACACAGTGGAGATGAACTTAAGGTTCTAGATGGTGATAAGAAAATTTATCCATGGGTAATGGAACCTAGTTTTGGTGTTGATAGATTAATTATGGCACTTCTTAGTGATGCTTGGTATATTGATAAAGATTCAAAAGACAAGAGACAAGTTTTAAGGCTTAATCCAAAAATAGCACCAATTCAAATTGGTGTATTTCCCTTAGTAAATAAAGAAGGTATGGATACTGCTGCTTGGGAAATATATTTAGAACTATCAAAACATTTTAGAGCATTTTATGACAGTAAAGGTTCAATAGGACGACGATATAGACGTCAAGATTCAATTGGTACCCCTTATTGCATTACTATTGATGGGGACACATTAAAGGATAAAACAGTCACACTCCGTGAGAGAGACAGTATGGACCAAAAGCGAATCAAAATACGCAGCATTGGCACTAAAATAAGTGAAAGTTTTTAAACTGAGGAAAAGGGCTAAGATATGGTCACAAGGTTTGAAGCAACACGTGTAATTGGCGCTAGAGCACTGCAACTCAGTTTAGGTGCCCCAGTTTTAATAAAACTTCCCAGAGGAGTTGACGAAAGAGATACTTTAACGGTTGCAAGATATGAACTTGGGAAAGGTGTAGTGCCCATAGTTATTGTTAGATCACTTCCCCGAGGAGAAAAGGAAATCGTCGAGATTAAACTCTAAGCGAATTTAATACTTGAAACTTAGCATAAGACTCCAAAAAGTCATTTCTAAAGTGATCAAGCCATTTTTCGTGTATTATCCACGTAGGTTCATTTTCAAAAATTATGTCCATTAAAATTAAAGGAAGCGGGGATGCCGTCTTATTTTTTTCGTGTCCTACCATTCGTCTAACTTGATTCCACAAAAATCCCTTTGAATAAAAGTCAACAAAATCAAAGTCACCCCGTTTACCTAGTTTTACCTCAACACTTCGTAATGTATCTTTTTTTACTTTAGATGATCCATCAATGCGAGCAAATTTTGAAAAGTCATGAGTTCCATTAAATTTCAAAAGATTTTTTGGATCTCCTAAAAATTCATTAAGAAAATAACGATAATGTCGGTGTTTTATTTTTGGAACCTTTAGAACTTTTGATTCAGCCCAGATTTTGACACCTTCAATTTGTGAGTTGATTTTTCCAATATTTAATTTTGTATCAACAACTAAAGTATTTGCCCGCGCTGAGACCCCCCTATCAGTTCTTGACAAAAATTTTGCACGAGTACCCATAAGTTTAGTAAGTTCACCTTCAACTGTAATTTGATCAGACTGAATTTGACTCCCAAAAAACAACCACCCCAGGTATGAAACCTTGTATAAGTACATCACTTTCGCCTCACATGGACCACGTATCTATATTCACCTGGTGAAATTTCGATTTCACGTCTTATCTTTTCTACTTCAAAACCTTTTAATTTTTTGATTTTTGAGCTTAATTCTTCTTTTTGTGACGCCATATAAAAAATAGCACGTCCACCTAATTTTAGTAAACTATGAGCTTCGTTTGTAAAGTCAATTGATGACTTTGGGAGTGGTAAAATTAAAAGATCAAAAGTTCCAATAGTTGGATATATTACTTTCGCATCCCCACAAATTGCAGTCGTATTTTCACACTTATTAATTGAAAAATTTTCAATCATAAACTTAACAGCATCAGGATTAATTTCAACAGCCACTATACGTTTTGCTTTAGTTTTTTTAGATACATAAACTGGAATAGGACCAATACCAGCAAAAAGTACACAAACCTCATCCCCATCCCTCACATATTTAGTTAATTTTAGTCGTTCCCCAGACTGACGAGCTGAAAAGTATGCTTTTTTCACATTTAGTTTAAATCTCAATCCATTCTCAAGATGTGTTGTAACCCCTGCTTTCCCGGCAATCAATTCTAGTTTAGGTACGCGATATTTACCAGAAACTGCAGACACTTTAGAATAGACGGCCTTAACAGCTGGATACATCTTAAGGGCATGCTCACCAATCTCTTTTTTCTTATCAATTAATTCATTGGGTATCCAAATAATTATGGTGTCCCCAATAAGGTCAAAAGAACCAATACCAAATAAGTCTTTTAGACTGCGTTTTTTACCAGTTGGACTTAGTTTTTTCAAGATTGCGCCAGGTAATTTAGTTTTTACAGGGATTAAAACTTCATCTTTTACTCGTAAAACGCGTCTTAGATCATCATAATCCCCACTATTTTTTAGTTCAATTATTTTTTCTTGGGCATTTTCTCGTTTAACCCTTAATGCATACACAATATCATTAGGAGACTAATATTTTTTAAACTACTGGTCAAACTAACTAAATGATATTAGTTGACTTTTCAGGAACATTGGCAAAACATAGGGAAGTTGTAGGTAGATTATTTTCCGAAATTGAATTTACTTTTTTTACGGAGAAGGGATTTACAGGCACAGAAGACGACTTAAGAAATGCGTTTAGAGAAGTAAATCGAAAATTAAGAGCTAAGGAAAATAAGCAGGGCGATTTTACAATGATGGCAGGAGAAGAACTTGGACTTGATATTACTAGCGAGGATGCCATATCAAAAGAAAAAATGTTTGATGAGAAATACGCCCAAACAATTGAACCTTTGGATGGTGCACTTGAAGGTTTAAGGAAATTATTAGAAGTTGATGATTTAGTTTTACTCACAAACGGTGCATGCAGACGAGTTATACCTGCAGTAGAACAGCTTGGCTTTGAGGGTTTTTTTAAGCAAATAATTTGTCTTGGTGGAACGGGACAAAATAAGAGCCAAGGTGAGTTATTTGAGAAAATGCGAAAAATGGGAGCTTGGGCCATAATTGGGGACAACCCGCGAAAAGATGGCATGAGTGAAAAATATAATATTACGTTTGTTGATGTTAGAGTTGGTTGGGGAACTACAGTTAGCTTAGTCAAAGGTTTAACTGAGGAAAAACTTAGGTTAAGAGGTTAAATTATGGATTATACTATTTCAGTTGGAAAAGCGGGACTTGATGCAGTAGTTAGTGAAGTAAAACTTCAGCTAAGTAAAAAACGAGAAGTAAAACTAAAAGTAAATCCAAGCATTATTGAAGGGCGCATGAAGGAATTTACAAAAAAACTCGGTAGTGATTTAGCCAAGAAAACTAATTCAAAACTCACTTTTGTGAGAGGAAGAACCTTCATATTAAGGAGAGATTAAAATGTGGACAGAATTACCAAAAATTGAAAAAGGGGAAGGACTGCAGGGCAGAATATTAGTCATGCCAGTATCAAAAACGGAAGGAAAGGCACGTGATATGTTGGGAAATACCCCAACAGAAGACGATTTTTACAAAGGAAAACCAAGACTAGTCGAATACAAAAATAAAATTGTTTTAGCGATTGGTGTTGAAAATAAAAAAGACGCCATGAAATTTGGAGCAACTGCATGGTTAGCAGTTGAGAGAACATTAGGTCCAGTAAAATTTCACATTATCCCAGATTTTCTTGATGAGAAAAAAGTCTTAGAGGGTGCGCTTTTATCTAGCTATAAATTTTCAAAACATTTTAGTAAATCAGTTCAGAGACCTTGGATTGTATTTCACGGAAGTGAAGCTGCAATAAGTGAGAGTAAAACTAAGGCTAAAGCTACTTTTATCGCAAGAGACTTGTCAAATGAACCACCAAATGAAATTTATCCAGAAAGTTTAGCCGAGCGAACTCAAAAACTTTTTAGTGGTACAGACGTTGAGGTCGAGATTCATAATTACGACTGGCTAAAACAAAATGGTTTTGGTGGTATAGTCTCAGTAGGCAAAGGCTCAGAAAATAAACCAACTTTGATAATTCTAAAATATCTGCCAAATGGGAAAAAACCAATACTAGTGGCAGGAAAGGGTATCTCATTTGATAGTGGGGGTATAAACCTGAAACCAACAGGGCATATTGAGACTATGAAAATGGACATGAGTGGAGCTGCAGCAGTTATTGGTGCATTTTATGGCATATCCGAATTAAAAATAAAAAAGGATGTAATAGGAATTATTCCCGCAGCAGAAAATATGCCAAGTGGGGACGCCACAAGACCTAGTGACGTAATTAAAATGTATAATAAAAAAACTGTTGAAATTTGGAATACTGACGCTGAAGGCAGGGTAGTATTAGCAGATGCATTAGCTTATGGTATTGAGAGATTTGATCCTTCAGTTTCAATTGATCTTGCAACTTTAACAGGTGCTTGTGTTGTAGCACTCGGGGAACGGATTGCAGGTCTGCTTGGAAATAGTCAAGAAATAATAGACGAACTAAAGGCAGCAGGAGAAAAAGTAGAAGAAGAAACTTGGCAATTACCTATGAACGATCATTTTAACGAGCTTCTAAAGAGTGACGTAGCAGACGTGAGAAATTCAGGAGATAAAGGATACGGCGGTGCAACACTTGGAGCTAAATTTTTAGAGAATTTTGTTAAAGGTGATTGGGTTCATATTGATATTGCCGGCCCTGCATCTAGTAAATCTGAGTGGCTCTGGCACAGTAAAGGTGGAACAGGCTTTGGAGTGCGACTTTTAATCGAGTGGATTGATTCAAGAAAGTCTTAAGAAGACAAAGGAGATAGTAATTGGATGGCAAAGGTAGCCTTTTCAATAGGCACAAATGCGGAATTAATCAAGATATTCCCAGTTCTAAAAAGACTCGATGAATATACATTAATTCACACAGGCCAGCACTCAATTGGAAAACTACTTGACCTTTTTGATTTGCCAGAACCAGAATTAACTTTGAGTGCACCACCAAAAGCAACTACTAAATTTTTCTTTAATACACCTAAAGCTGCAATTTGGAGTTTAGGTATGATTGGTAGGATTAGACGTGCCATAAAAAAATCAAAGGCCGAGGTTATTGCGTATCATGGAGACACTATGAGTACAGCAAGTTCAGCTCTAGCAACTAGACTTTCAAGTGCAAAAGGTGCACATCTAGAAGCGGGTCTTAGAAGTGGCTCAATTTGGGAACCATGGCCTGAAGAGATCAGTAGAAAAATAGCAGACAAATACTCAAAACTCTTAATGGCAGTTAGTCAGGGAACTCAAGAGAACTTAATAAACGCAAGAGTCAGAGGTAGAATAGTAAATACAGGAAATACCATAATTGATGCAGCACTAGAAGCTCATCAAATTGGAAAGGGTGTAGTTGACACACCAGACACTGAATATGCAATAGTCACAGCTCATAGACAAGAGAATTTGAGAAGTGAAAAGAGGATGAGAAACCTAGTCGAGATTGTAAAAAACATCCCAATTCCCACATACTTTTTTGTTCATGATAATACTGTAGCAGCACTAAAGAAATTTAATCTTTACAAGCCCCTAGCAAACAAAGTCAAGCTGGCAAGATTTACTAATTACCCTTCATTCATTCAGTGGTTAGCTAATTCAAGAATTCTATTTACTGACGGGGGGAGCATCCAAGAAGAGAGTTTAGTTTTCAAAAAGCCTTGCATTCTTTTAAGAAAGAAAACAGAAAGAGTTGAAGGATTAAAAACTGGAATTAATTTCTTAACTGATATGAATGTTCAGTTTGCCATTAGAAAAATGGATGAAGTACTAAGTGATGATTGGAAGACACCCAAATTCAAGAACCCATATGGTGAGAAAGGTGTTAGTAAGAAAGTTGTCAAGGAATTAAAATCAGCATAATCCCACGAAGTGGGAAAAGTCCCACAGGGTGGGAAAAGGATATAAGTAATACATAGTATTACCAGTATGCAAAGACATTTGTTTGGAAATCACAATAATCAAAAACTTTTAATTAGAATAGACATGAATGGCTGTGAAAAAGAAGGTTATAAGGTCTATAGATACGCTAAAGAAATGCAAGGATACAAAGAACTAGTCAACAACGGGTGTTCAGTCATACTTCTTACTCACTACGGAAGACAAGGTGATGCGGATTTTAGGGAAAACCTTGATTTTTTGGCCGATATGCTAAGAAATGAATGCGGAGTCCCACTAGAATATATTCACGGTTTAACTGAGGATCATGTAAAAGAATCAATAAAAACACCAGGAATTTATCTCTTAAAAAATACACGAAGTCATGAACATGAAAGCGTAGAAGGGTTAAACGAATTAAATCAATTTTTTGTAAACAATTTTGACATATTCATAAACGATGCACCCGCAGTAAGCCACAGAAAGGATACAACCATAACACTCTCACATCATATGGACTCAAGAGTTGGAAATGTTTTAGTTGAAGAATTATCTCGACTTGATCAAGTAAATAATGGCAGTAAGACTTTAGTCTGGGGTGGAGCAAAGCTAGACAAATCAAAGTATGTAAGAGAACTCGTAAAAAATGGTTGGACTGTCTTACTTGGAGGCATTCCTGCAATTGAGTTTGCTAAGGGAGCAGAAGGAGAACTCCAAGACCTTATGGGTTTTAGTCATAGATTCGTAGAACCAGTTGACTGGGTGACTAATGGGAAGGGTACCATAGTGGATATTGGACCTAAAACTGTTGATTTATATGAATCAAAATTAATGGAGAATAAAGGTATTTTTTCGGGTCCTATGGGGTTATATGAGGATGGATACGAAGAAAGTAGTTATAGATTGATGGTTCACTGTAAAGCAATTCTAGGCGGACATTCTGGAAATATTGCTCATAAACGTAAGTTAGAAGGTGTTATGACTAGCGGTGGAGCTGCACTAGCTTATATTTCAGGTAAGAAACTACCGGGACTTGAGAAATTCGAAACAGAATCCCTTTATGAAAAATCACCAATTTTTATTAAAAATGAGTAGTGTCAGAAAGATTTAAAGACTAATGACTTCGTATGCAATGGCAAGCACTATGGGAACCAATAATAAAGGTACACAAACACGAGGACTAGAAACATATGAATTACTTAGTGATGTTTACATAAAAATTGTGGATAAACACGGCGTTGAAGACCGTCAAATTTCAGTTAGTCCAGAATCAGGTGTTGAGATTGCTAGAAGCCATGGCTCACCTTCTTCAAAGGACTATTGGGGAAAATTTGATAAGATTGACCTAATAAATTTAGACAAAAATCAGTATATGATTAGTTTTGTAGATTCAGGTGTACGCGAAGGACAAATTACTGCCGTAAAATTAGATGACCCATATCACCAAAAA